>NZ_KV794215.1:0-912 GCF_001808665.1 Streptococcus sp. HMSC070B10
AGAGGGTCAGCGGTTCGATCCCGTTAACTCCCATAGGTCCCGTAGTGTAGCGGTTATCACGTCGCCCTGTCACGGCGAAGATCGCGGGTTCGATTCCCGTCGGGACCGTTAGAATAACGTAAGTTATTTTAGACTCGTTAGCTCAGTTGGTAGAGCAATTGACTTTTAATCAATGGGTCACTGGTTCGAGCCCAGTACGGGTCATATATGCGGGTTTGGCGGAATTGGCAGACGCACCAGATTTAGGATCTGGCGCTTAACGGCGTGGGGGTTCAAGTCCCTTAACCCGCATTAAGATATAATAAACGAGCCGGCTTAGCTCAGTTGGTAGAGCATCTGATTTGTAATCAGAGGGTCGCGTGTTCAAGTCATGTAGCCGGCATTTTTAGATAGAAGAAAACAGTGCGAACGTAGTTCAGTGGTAGAACACCACCTTGCCAAGGTGGGGGTCGCGGGTTCGAATCCCGTCGTTCGCTTAGAGAGGCCGGGGTGGCGGAACTGGCAGACGCACAGGACTTAAAATCCTGCGATTGGTAACGATCGTACCGGTTCGATTCCGGTCCTCGGCATAATATAATGAGCACCCTTAGCTCAACTGGATAGAGTACCTGACTACGAATCAGGCGGTTAGAGGTTCGACTCCTCTAGGGTGCATTTTTCTATTTAACTCGGGAAGTAGCTCAGCTTGGTAGAGTACTTGGTTTGGGACCAAGGTGTCGCAGGTTCGAATCCTGTCTTCCCGATTCATTACAGAGATACGTAAGCGTATCTTTTTTGCTTAACTAGATATTATATACATAAAGAGAGAATCAGTTTGCTTCTCTCTTTTTTAATTGGCTCCTTGTCAACTGTAGTGGGTTGAAGAAAAGCTAAGATCTAGAAAGGACAAATTTCGTCCTTTCTTTTTTGATG
>NZ_KV794215.1:1012-1476 GCF_001808665.1 Streptococcus sp. HMSC070B10
AAGGTGTCGCAGGTTCGAATCCTGTCTTCCCGATATATGGCGGTGTAGCTCAGCTGGCTAGAGCGTCCGGTTCATACCCGGGAGGTCGGGGGTTCGATCCCCTTCGCCGCTATAATGATCTTGTTGGACCTTTAGCTCAGCTGGTTAGAGCTCTCGGCTCATAACCGAGTGGTCGTAGGTTCAAGTCCTACAAGGTCCATTTAAATAATATGGAGGATTACCCAAGTCCGGCTGAAGGGAACGGTCTTGAAAACCGTCAGGCGTGTAAAAGCGTGCGTGGGTTCGAATCCCACATCCTCCTTTTGTATTAACGCGGGATGGAGCAGCTCGGTAGCTCGTCGGGCTCATAACCCGAAGGTCGTAGGTTCAAATCCTGCTCCCGCAATAAGGCTCGGTAGCTCAGTTGGTAGAGCAATGGATTGAAGCTCCATGTGTCGGCGGTTCGATTCCGTCTCGCGCCATTT
>NZ_KV794215.1:1576-18959 GCF_001808665.1 Streptococcus sp. HMSC070B10
AAAGGACAAATTTCGTCCTTTCTTTTTTGATGTTTAGGGCGATAAAAATCCGTTTTTTGAAGTTTTCAAAGTTCCGAAATCCAAATGCATTTCGTTTGATAAGTTTGATGAGATTATTAGTGGCTTCCAATTTTGAGTTGGAATAAGGTAATTGAAGGGCGTTGTTAATCTTGTCTTTATCCTTGAGAAATGTCTTAAAGACAATCTGAAAGAGAGGATGAACCTGTTTTAGATTGTCCTCAATGAGTCCGAAAAATTTGTCTGGCTCCTTGTTCTGAAAGTGAAAAAGTAAGAGCTGATAGAGATTATAGTGGTGTTTCAAGTCTTCTGAATAGCTTAAAAGTTTATCTAGAATCTCTTTATTCGTCAAGTGCATGCGAAAAGTAGGGCGATAAAATCGCTTATCACTGAGTTTTCGACTATCCTGCTGGAAGAGTTTCCAGTAGCGTTTGATGGCCTTGTATTCATGGGATTTTCGATTGAATTGATTCATGATTTGAACACGGACACGACTCATAGCACGGCTGAGATGTTGGACAATGTGAAAGCGATCAAGAATGATTTTAGCACAGGGAAAAAGTTGTCTAGCTAAGTCATAGTAAGGACTAAACAGATCCATAGTAATGATTTTTACCTGACAGCGAACAGCTCTATGGCAGCGAAGAAATTTATTTCGGATGACAGTTTGTGTTCTACCCTCAAGAACAGCTATGATACTGAGATTATCAAAATCTTGCGCAATGCACCTCATCTTCATCTACCGATTGAAACAGTCACTCATCTGACTGTTTCAACGTTCCAGGACATAATTTCAAGCAAATGGCTAAAGTTATACTCAAAGTGAAAGTCATTGAGCTTGCGAATGACAGTTGAAGTTGAAATGGCTAGCTGATGTGAAATATCGGTCATAGAAGTCTTTTCAATCAGCTTTTGAGCAATCTTTTGGTTGATGATACGAGGAATTTGGTGATTCCTCTTGACGATAGAAGTCTCAGCTACCATCGTTTTTGAACAGTGATAGCACTTGAATCGACGCTTGCTAAGCAGAATTCTAGTAGCCATACCAGTCGTTTCAAGGTAAGGAATCTTAGACGGTTTTTGAAAGTCATATTTCTTCATTTGACTTCCCACAATAAGGACAAGATGGAGTCTCATAATCCGGTTTAGCGATGATTTCTTTATGGGTATCCCTATTAACAACAGCTAAATTCCCAAACTAAGTTCCACCGCTAGTAAAAGTGGAAGTTACCCTTATTGATAGCATCCATAATTTGGATATTAGGATCTTTAATATTGAGTAGTTTTATAATAAAATGTAGTTGTTCCATATGATTCTTTCTAATGAGTTGTTTGGTAACTTTTCATTATAAATCTTATGGGACTTTTCTATTGCCACTTTTTTCTTTTTTCCTTTCGTGTTACAATAAAGGTATGAATCAGTATCAGAAAAAGATTGTTAAAGGAACCATTTATTCGCTCCTATCAGGCTTAATCTGGGGAATTTGCGGGATTCTAGGAGAGTATTTCTTTACTCATTATCAGGTGTCCTCTGGCTGGATTACCTCTATGCGTTTGACATTGGCAGGGAGTCTTGTGCTCATTTGGTCTGCAATGCAATTAAAGTCACAAGTGCTAGATATCTGGCGAGACAAGAAAAATTACCTGCCCTTTCTAGCCTATGCTATTTTGGGAATTTTCTCAGTCCAGTATTTTTTCTATCTCTGTGTAGAATATTCTAATGCAGCGACAGCGACTATTTTACAGTTTATTAGTCCAGTTTTTATCCTCTTTTACAATCGCTTGGTTTATCAAAAACGAGCGTCAAAAAGTGCTATTTTCTATGTTTTGGTTGCCATGCTGGGTGTTGGCTTGATGGCGACAAAAGGCGATCTTTCTCAGTTATCCATGACGCCACTAGCTCTTATAACGGGTTTGCTGAGTGCAATGGGTGTTATGTTTAATGTTATCTTGCCCCAGCCTTTTGCGAAACGCTATGGTTTTGTACCCACGGTTGGGTGGGGGATGATTTTGGCCGGTTTATTTAGCAATGTCCTCTCGCCAGTGTACCAGCTTTCCTTTACTCTTGATATTTGGAGTATCTTGATTTGTCTTATTATCGCTTTCTTTGGAACGGCTTTTGCTTTTTTCATTTCCATGAAGGCAGTGTCCTTGGTTTCTCCCTTGGTGGTTTCTGTCATTAGTGCCAGTGAACCTCTCTCCTCTGCTCTCTTGAGTGTTTTGTTTTTAGGATTGGTGGTGGATTGGTCTCTTCTTCTAGCTATGGCCCTGATTATTTTACCCATGATTTTCCTATCGATAGAAGAAGCGAAAGAAAGTAAATAAAAAGTCTTTTCTTAATTCTAAAAGTGTTCTATACTAGAATAGTCAATAAAACACGGGGAGATAGTTGTGAAGAGTGTTTTTAGGTTGTATCGGTAGGGGCTTGCTTTTACCGACAGCACGTTTTATCTCACATCCCTAAAAATCATACCTAAAAACAAACAAAAAGGCTTCAAATTTGAGGCCTTTTTTGGTAGAATAGGTATCATTAAAATGAACTAGGAGGCGCCTATGACTGCTACAAAAATGAACGCACAAGAAATTATCCAATTTATCGCCAATGCTGAAAAGAAAACCAGTGTCAAAGTAACCTTTGAGGGAGAACTTGCAACTGCTGTACCTGGATCTGTTGTTAAACTAGGAAATGTCCTATTTGGAGACTGGAAGGACGTGGCTCCGCTTCTCGATGGTTTGGTAGAAAATCAAGACTATGTTGTTGAGCAAGATGCTCGTAATTCTGCAGTTCCTTTGCTAGACAAACGTGCTATCAATGCTCGTATTGAGCCGGGTGCTATTATCCGTGACCAGGTTGAAATTGGTGACAATGCTGTTATCATGATGGGAGCGGTTATCAATATCGGTGCTGAAATTGGTGCAGGAACTATGATTGATATGGGGGCTATCCTTGGTGGCCGTGCTATCGTTGGGAAAAACAGTCACGTTGGTGCAGGTGCGGTTCTTGCAGGTGTGATTGAGCCAGCGAGCGCAGAACCAGTCCGTGTTGGAGACAATGTTCTCATCGGTGCCAACGCAGTGGTTATCGAAGGGGTCCAAATCGGTAGTGGTTCAGTTGTCGCAGCAGGAGCTATTGTTACCCAAGATGTCCCAGAAAACGTGGTAGTAGCAGGTGTTCCAGCTCGCATTATCAAAGAGATTGATGCCCAAACTCAACAAAAAACAGCGTTAGAGGATGCGCTTCGTACCTTGTAATTGTAAAAGAAAAATAGAGGCGGAACCCTTCTTCCAGCCTCTTTCTGCTATATCGGAGGATAGATAGATGTTAGATTTGATTCAGACTAGACGAGATTTGCACCAGATTCCAGAGATTGGCTTGGAGGAGTTCAAGACTCAGGCTTATCTGCTGTATGTGATTGAGAAATTGACTGCGGGCAAGGATTTTGCCCAAGTTCGAACTTGGCGGACAGGTATTTTGGTTTATTTGCAGGGAAGTCAGCCAGAGCGTACTATTGGTTGGCGGACGGATATTGATGGCCTGCCTATCGTCGAACAAACAGGACTTCCTTTCACTTCTCAACACCAAGGTCGTATGCATGCTTGCGGCCATGATTTCCACATGACTATTGCTTTGGGCTGCCTCGAGCGCGCCCTTGAGGAACAACCCAAGAATAATCTGCTTTTCCTATTTCAGCCCGCTGAGGAGAATGAAGCTGGTGGCATGCTCATGTATGAAGATGGTGCTTTTGGGGACTGGTTACCAGACCAGTTTTATGGTCTCCATGTTCGACCAGATCTGAAAGTCGGTCAGATTGCGACTAATACTCATACACTCTTTGCAGGGACTTGTGAGGTGAAGATCCGTTTCAAAGGCAAAGGTGGGCACGCAGCCTTTCCACATGAAGCCAATGACGCCTTGGTGGCCGCTAGTTACTTTGTGACCCAGGTGCAGTCAGTTGTCAGCCGCAATGTCAACCCAATCGAGGGAGCAGTGGTGACCTTTGGTCTTTTCCAAGCTGGAACAACCAACAATATCATCACAGACACAGCCTTTTTACATGGAACTATTCGGGCTTTGACACAGGACATGAGTCTATTGGTGCAAAAGCGGGTCAAAACAGTTGCAGAAGGAGTTGCAGCTGCCTTTGATATGGAAGTCGAAGTGGAACTCAAACAAGGTGGTTACCTGCCTGTTGAGAACCATCCAGCCTTGGCGCGTGAACTGATGGATTTCTTTGAAGAAAAAGACGGAATTGAGTTGATTGATATCGAACCTGCTATGACAGGCGAGGACTTTGGTTATCTCCTTTCAAAGGTAGATGGCGTTATGTTTTGGCTGGGTATTGATAGTCCCTACGCCCTTCATCACCCTCAGATGACTCCTAAGGAAGAGGCTCTAGCAATTGGGGTGGATACGGTCTCTAGTTTCCTGAAAAAGAAGGCAACAGAGTAGAGGGCTTGTCTATGAAATCGGAATTACGCAAGCAAGTCTTGCAAGAAATGAAGGCTATCCCTCGAGAGCAAAAACAGGCTATGGATCAAGCTTTGACAGAAGGACTTTTACAATACCCCTTCTACCAAGAAGCAAATACAATCGCAACCTATCTCTCTTTTCCTCATGAGTTTCAAACGCATGAACTGATTGAGCAGGCGCTGAGGGATGGCAAGAAGATTCTAATACCAAAAACCTATCCCAAGGGGCGCATGGACTTTGTAGTCTATCATCCGCAACAACTGGTCAAAACTTCTTTTGGCTTACTGGAACCACAGGGAAATTTGGAAGTAGTGGATGCCTCTCAGATTGATTTGATTCATGTTCCTGGTCTGGCTTTTACGACAGAGGGCTATCGGATTGGCTATGGCGGAGGCTATTACGACCGCTATCTTGAACATTTTACTGGTCATAGTATGAGTACAATCTATCCTTGTCAAGTTCAGCAATTCATGCCTGAAAATCATGATATTCCTGTTCAGGAGGTTTTGGTTGATGAAGGAAATCTTTGACAGACGTTATCCTGTGACGAGTTTCTTCCTATTAGTGACGACCTTGGTATTTCTACTAATGTTGGTGACCACAGGTGGAAACTTTGATAGGGCAGATACCTTATTTCGATTTGGAGCCATGTACGGGCCTGCTATTCGCCTCTTTCCTGAGCAAGTTTGGCGTCTATTCTCTGCCATTTTTGTCCATATTGGGTGGGAACATTTCATTGTTAATATGCTTTTGCTTTATTATCTTGGAAGGCAGGTAGAGGAGATTTTCGGATCCAAGCAGTTTTTCTTTCTCTATCTCTTATCAGGAATGATGGGAAATCTCTTTGTTTTTGAGTTTAGTCCCAAATCCTTAGCAGCAGGAGCTTCTACCTCTCTCTATGGTCTTTTTGCCGCGATTATCATTCTTCGCTATGCTACGCGCAATCCTTATATCCAACAGCTAGGGCAATCTTATCTGACACTTTTTGTGGTTAACATTATTGGAAGTGTTCTGATTCCAGGAATTAGCCTAGCTGGTCATGTTGGCGGTGCAGTAGGAGGGGCCTTTTTAGCAGTTATCTTTCCAGTTCGAGGAGAAAGACGGATGTATAGTACCAGCCAGAGGTTAGGAGCGGTAGTGTTATTCGTAGGACTCGCAGTCTTGCTTCTTTACAAGGGAATGGGGTTTGTGACGACTAATACTCAATGAAAATCAAAAAGCAAACTAGGAAGCTAGCCGCAAGCTGTACTTGAGTACGGTAAGGCGACGCTGATGTGGTTTGAAGAGATTTTCGAAGAGTATAATATGTAAACTTGAATAAGAAAAAAGCTACTTAAAAAATGAGTAGCTTTTAATGTGTTTTGGAACCATTCGAAACAACACAGCTCTAAAATAGTTATTAACGTTGTCTAAAATCAGCAATTCCTCCACCGTAGTTTCCAAGGTGGTTTCCATTGTCGTCACGAACATCACCATTACTGTGATTTGCTTGAAAGTTGCTTCGATTGCCTCCGGCATCAATGCTCCAATATCTTGTATAGCCATCATTTCCTCCGCCGCTATTGCTGTTGCCAGATGAATATTGTTCGGTAGCTGGGGCTTCATAATTGCTTCCGCCACCATTTGATCCAGAATCAGAAGATGAGTTAGAACTTGAACTGCTTGAATTGCTTGATCCACCAGAAGATTCTTGTGATTTAGCTTCTGATTGTTTCTTCTCTTCTTCTTTAGCTTTTTCAGCTGCTTTTTGTTCTTCTTCTTTCTTCAAAGCTTCGATTTGCTTATTGAATTTATCTACAATATCAGTAAGAGATTTTGTAGTTTCTTCAAGATTATCTTGTTTGAATGTTTCATCAACTTTCTTGATAAAATCAATTTGTTTATTGATTTCTTTTACATTATTTTCTAAGGTTGTTTTATCTTTAAATTTGTCATCTGAATCTTTGATGTCATAAGCAAAACCTTTTTGCAAATGAAAATCTACAATGGCTTTAGATGATTCTTTGACTTTGTTATTAAGATAGTCTTTACCTGTATCGGTTTTAAGTGAAGTTTCAGATAATTCTTTCAACTTAGAAATAGATTCATCTGAAGATGCATCAAATGATTCAAATAGTTTATCAACTTGTTCTTTGTCTGATTTGCTATCTTTTTCTAATTGTACAATTTTTGCTTGTTGCTCTGCTTGATGTTGGTAATATGAATACCATCCAAACCCTAATACCAATACAACACCAACTGCAACTGATGAAATGATTACTTTTTTATTATTTTTGATAAATTCTACAAATTTGTTTTCCATAATCTTTTACTTTGATAGTGTCCGCAATTACTTTAAAATTAAAATTACACCTATCTTTCTCCCTTATTATATTCTTATTAATAGCTTCCACAAAATTAAACAACTTATGTTCGACTCGGTTGATTTAATTTAACCATGACTACTCCAATAGTTAAGTCAAATTTAAAATTATTTATTATTTTGGAACCATTCGAAACAACACAGCAAAGTTAAAATAAGGCTTTGTCCGTACACAACTTGAAAAAGTGCGCACCGATTCGGTGCTTTTTATTTTATTATACTAACTCATTGTACTCCTATTTTTATAAAAAAACAAATAATATCGTAGCGCTTTCATAAAATTTGAGTTCAATTCGATGGAGCTTGTAAGTGGGTTAACTGAGAAATACGATTTCCTTTTGTTGGTTTATATGTTCGGGATGATGGCAATACAAAATAAAAGAACTGGGATAATTAACTATCCTAGTTCTTTTTTTATATAGAATATTCTTCTATTCCCCCTCAGATAATTCTTTTCCCAATTGGATGAGGTAATCTTTCAAGTCATCTTTGACTTGTGGGTGCTTGAGGGCATAGTCAATAGATGTTTTCATAAAGCCAAACTTATCCCCAACGTCGTAACGAGCTCCTGTAAATTCACGGGCGAAAACACGTTGTGTTTTATTAAGTGTATCAATAGCGTCGGTAAGCTGGATTTCATTTCCAGCACCGGGAGCTTGATTTTCGAGGATCTCAAAAATTTCTGGTGTGAGCAGATAGCGCCCGATAATTGCTAAATCACTTGGAGCATCCTCTGGAGCTGGTTTTTCAACGAAAGTTTCGACACTGTAGAGACCATTAATCCCTTCACCCTGAGGAGCGATAACTCCATATGCTGAAACTTCTTCATGAGGGACAGGCATAACAGCAATTGTTGATGCGTGAGTCGTCTCGTAATCGTTCATCAATTGTTTTGTCAAAGGTACAGCATGGTCATCTGTGATATCCATTAGGTCGTCACCAAGCATGACAACGAAGGGCTCATTCCCTACAAAAGCTTTTGCTTGTAAGACAGCATCGCCAAGACCACGAGGATGGCTTTGACGGATAAAGTGAAGGCGAATGCCAGTTGTTTCGTCTACCAATTTTAGTAAGTCATGTTTGCCTTTTTCTTTGAGGTTGTACTCAAGCTCAAAGTTTGAGTCAAAGTGGTCTTCAATAGAACGTTTTGATTTACCAGTGACAACCAGAATATCTTCAATACCTGATTTAAGAGCTTCTTCTACGATAAATTGGATAGTTGGTTTGTCTACAATTGGCAACATTTCTTTAGCAAGTGCTTTGGTTGCTGGTAAAAATCGAGTCCCAAGTCCAGCGGCAGGGATGACTGCCTTTCTAACTTTTGATGTCATAAGAATCCTTTCTCTAGAGGGTTAAGACCACTCATTTTCTGCTTTAAATTCATTGTTCATGATGTCATAAATGGCATCTTTGATATTGGTTCCGTGGTAGATAACTTGGTAAATAGCCTGTGTAATGGGCATATAGACTCCAAGTTCTTGCGCTAGTTCATAGGCTGCTCGAGTCGTTGAGATTCCTTCGATTACCATGCCCATATTGGCTTCGATATCAGCTAGAGATTCTCCACGACCAAGAGCATCTCCAGCTCTCCAGTTACGAGAGTGGATGGATGTTCCCGTTACAATCAAATCTCCCACACCAGATAAGCCGCTATAGGTCAATGGATTGGCACCGAGTGCTACCCCTAGGCGGGTAATTTCTGCCAAGCCTCGAGCGATGATGGCTGCCTTAGCGTTGTCACCAAATCCTAAACCATGTAAGGCTCCAGCACCGACAGCGATAATGTTTTTAAGAGCACCAGCGGTTTCGACCCCGATAACATCCGTATTGGTATAAAGTCGGAAGTAGTGATTACTAAAGAGTTCTTGAACGTATTGAGCGGTTTGTAAATCTTTAGAAGCAGCAGTGATTAAAGTTAGGTCACGCACAATGGTTTCTTCTGCATGACTAGGTCCTGAAACAACGACAATATCACTGCGGAGATGTTCAGGAATTTCTTCTTCAAGGATAGTTGATAATCGTTTATGGCTATCAGGTTCTAATCCCTTTGATGCGTGCATGATGATAGCCTTATGGTCCAAGGTTTTTGCAACTTGTTGGGCAACAAGTCGTGTCACTTTTGTTGGGACAACAAACAAAATCGCATCTACATCTTTCAGTGCCTCTGCTAAGTCGGTGTAGGCAATGATATTTTCATCTAGAACGACATCTTTAAAGTAGTGTTTGTTAGTATGATAGGTATTAATTTCATTGATTTGCTCGGGAATGTTTCCCCAAATACGTACCTCGTGTCCATTGTCATTTAAGACTTGTGAAAGGGCAGTTCCCCAAGAACCAGGCCCCAAGACGGCGATGGTTTGTTTTTCCATATTCCCCTCCTTTATAACCTTCTTTTTACTATTTTACCATAAAAACCTTTATCATGCATTACTGTAGATGAAAGCGCACTAATTTGTATCAAGGAGACTTCTTTGACAAGTTCCCACTTTTTTGCTAGAATAACATCACACAAACAGAATGAGAAGGAGCTGACGCATTGTCGCTCCCTTTTGTCTATTTTTTAAGGAGAAAGTATGCTGATTCAGAAAATAAAAACCTACAAGTGGCAGGCCTTGGCTTCGCTCCTGATGACAGGCTTGATGGTTGCTAGTTCACTTTTGCAACCGCGTTATCTGCAGGAAGTGTTAGACGCCCTCCTTGCTGGGAAATATGAAGCCATTTATAGTATAGGGGCTTGGTTGATTGGTGTGGCCTTGGTCGGTCTAGTTGCTGGTGGTCTTAATGTTGTCCTAGCAGCCTATATTGCCCAAGGAGTTTCATCCGATCTTCGAGAGGATGCCTTCCGTAAAATCCAAACCTTTTCTTATGCCAATATTGAACAATTTAATGCGGGAAATCTAGTCGTTCGCATGACAAATGATATCAACCAGATTCAGAACGTGGTCATGATGACCTTCCAAATTCTTTTCAGACTTCCCCTCTTGTTCATCGGTTCGTTTATCTTGGCGGTTCAAACCCTACCTTCTCTGTGGTGGGTGATTGTTCTCATGGTGATCTTAATTTTTGGTTTGACTGCTGTCATGATGGGTATGATGGGGCCTCGTTTTGCCAAGTTTCAAACCCTTCTTGAACGCATCAATGCTATTGCCAAGGAAAATCTGCGTGGCGTTCGTGTGGTCAAGTCCTTTGTCCAAGAAAAAGAGCAGTTTGCTAAGTTTACGGAGGTTTCAGACGAGCTACTCGGTCAAAATCTTTACATTGGTTATGCCTTTTCAGTAGTGGAACCCTTTATGATGTTGGTCGGTTATGGGGCGGTATTCCTCTCTATTTGGCTAGTTGCAGGGATGGTTCAGTCGGATCCGTCAGTTGTTGGCTCCATTGCTTCCTTTGTCAATTACCTAAGCCAGATTATCTTTACCATTGTTATGGTTGGATTTTTGGGAAATTCTGTCAGTCGTGCCATGATTTCTATGCGTCGTATTCGAGAAATTCTTGACGCAGAGCCAGCCATGATCTTCAAGGATGTGCCAGATGAAGAGTTGGTCGGAAGTCTTAGCTTTGAAAATGTAACCTTTACCTATCCAATGGACAAGGAACCGATGCTGAAAGATGTGACCTTTACTATCGAACCTGGTCAAATGGTTGGTGTAGTTGGAGCGACTGGTGCAGGGAAGTCAACCTTGGCTCAATTGATTCCACGTCTCTTTGATCCGCAAGAAGGCTCTATTAAAATCGGAGGTAAGGATATTCGAGAAGTGAGTGAAGGGACCCTGCGTAAAGCTGTCTCTATCGTTCTCCAACGTGCCATTCTCTTTAGTGGAACGATTGCAGATAACTTGAGACAGGGTAAGGGAGATGCTACTCTATTTGAAATGGAGCGAGCAGCCAATATTGCTCAGGCTAGTGAATTCATTCATCGTATGGAGAAAACCTTTGAAAGTCCAGTTGAGGAACGGGGAACCAATTTCTCTGGTGGACAAAAGCAAAGGATGTCGATTGCGCGTGGGATTGTCAGCAATCCACGTATTCTGATTTTTGACGATTCGACCTCGGCCTTGGATGCCAAGTCAGAGCGCCTAGTGCAAGAAGCCTTGAATAAGGACTTGAAGGGGACGACAACCATTATCATCGCGCAAAAGATTAGCTCGGTTGTCCATGCAGACAAGATCTTGGTACTGGATCAAGGACGATTGATTGGTCAAGGTACGCATGCAGACTTGGTTGCCAACAATGCTGTTTACCGTGAAATCTACGAAACACAGAAAGGAAAGGAGGAGTAAAATGAAGACGGTTCAATTTTTTTGGAATTATTTTAAAGTCTATAAGCTATCATTTGTAGTTGTCATCCTGATGATTGTTTTAGCAACTCTTGCCCAAGCCCTCTTTCCGGTCTTTTCTGGACAAGCAGTGACGCAGCTAGCTAATTTAGTTCAAGCTTATCAAGATGGCAATCCAGAACTTGTTTGGCAAAGTCTATCAGGAATCATGGTCAATCTTGGCCTGCTGGTTTTGGTTCTCTTTATCTCCAGTGTCATATACATGTGTCTTATGACGCGCGTGATTGCAGAGTCGACAAACGAGATGCGCAAAGGTCTCTTTGGTAAGCTTGCTCGGTTAGCGGTTTCTTTCTTTGACCGCCGACAAGATGGCGATATCTTGTCTCGTTTTACCAGTGATTTGGATAATATCCTTCAAGCCTTTAACGAAAGTTTGATTCAGGTCATGAGCAATATTGTTTTATATATCGGTCTGATTCTTGTCATGTTTTCGAGAAATGTGACGCTGGCCCTCATCACCATAGCAAGCACACCACTGGCCTTCCTCATGCTGATTTTCATCGTAAAAATGGCACGCAAATACACCAACCTCCAGCAGAAAGAGGTAGGGAAGCTCAACGCCTATATGGATGAGAGTATCTCAGGCCAAAAAGCCGTGATTGTGCAAGGAATTCAAGAGGATATGATGGCAGGATTTCTTGAACAAAATGAGCGCGTACGCAGGGCAACCTTTAAAGGAAGAATGTTCTCAGGAATTCTTTTCCCTGTTATGAATGGGATGAGCTTGGTTAACACAGCCATCGTCATCTTTGCTGGTTCAGCTGTACTTTTGAATGATAAGTCTATTGAAACTAGTACAGCCCTAGGTCTGATTGTTATGTTTGCCCAATTTTCACAGCAGTACTACCAGCCTATTATCCAAGTTGCAGCTAGTTGGGGAAGCCTTCAGTTAGCCTTTACTGGGGCTGAACGGATTCAGGAAATGTTTGACTCAGAGGAAGAAATCCGACCTGAAAAGGCTCCAATCTTTACTAAGTTGCAAGAAGGTGTTGAAATCAGTCATATTGATTTTTCATACTTGCCTGATAAACCTATTTTGAAAGATGTCAGCATTTCCGCTCCGAAAGGCCAGATGACAGCGGTTGTTGGGCCGACAGGGTCAGGGAAAACGACTATTATGAACCTCATCAATCGCTTTTATGATGTTGATGCTGGTGGAATCTATTTTGATGGCAAAGACATTCGTGACTATGACTTGGATAGTCTCAGAAGTAAGGTGGGGATTGTCTTGCAAGATTCGGTCTTATTTAGCGGAACGATTCGAGACAATATCCGTTTCGGTGTGCCAGATGCTAGTCAAGAAATGGTTGAGGCAGCAGCCAAGGCAACCCACATTCACGACTACATCGAAAGCTTGCCTGATAAGTACGATACTCTTATAGATGATGACCAGAGCATCTTCTCAACAGGACAAAAGCAATTGATTTCTATCGCTCGAACCCTGATGACAGATCCAGAAGTTCTCATTCTCGATGAAGCAACTTCAAACGTAGATACGGTGACAGAAAGCAAGATTCAGCATGCCATGGAGGCAGTTGTAGCAGGTAGAACCAGTTTTGTCATTGCCCATCGCTTGAAGACCATCCTCAATGCTGATCAGATTATTGTCCTTAAAGATGGAGAAGTCATTGAACGCGGTAACCACCATGAACTCTTGAAACTAGGTGGCTTCTACTCAGAACTCTATCACAATCAATTTGTTTTTGAATAAGAAAAAAGTTGTCCCCTTGGGCAGCTTTTTCTTGTCCATAAAAAATATTTATCACGGCCTTTAAAAAAACATATTAGACTAAAGGCGTTTTGAGTGATATGATAGGACTATCGTTAACATTCGAAAGGAGAGGCATCATGGCTAGAACGGTTGTAGGAGTTGCTGCAAATCTATGTCCCGTAGACGCAGAAGGCAAAAACATTCATTCATCTGTATCTTGTAGATTCGCAGAGAGCATTCGTCAAGTCGGTGGTCTCCCTTTAGTCATTCCTGTTGGTGATGAGTCAGTTGTACGCGATTATGTAGAAATGATTGATAAGCTTATTTTGACAGGCGGTCAAAATGTCCATCCTCAGTTTTATGGAGAGAAAAAGACCATCGAGAGCGATGATTACAATCTGGTCCGTGACGAATTTGAACTGTCTCTCTTGAAAGAAGCGCTTCGTCAGAATAAACCAATTATGGCAATCTGTCGCGGTGTACAACTTGTCAATGTTGCCTTTGGCGGAACCCTCAATCAAGAAATTGAAGGTCACTGGCAAGGACTACCTTTCGGAACGTCTCACTCTATTGAGACAGTAGAAGGAAGCGTGGTGGCTAAGCTATTTGGAAAAGAGAGTCAGGTCAACTCCGTCCATCGTCAAAGCATTAAAGATTTGGCACCTAATTTCCGTGTAACTGCTATTGACCCAAGAGACCAGACCATCGAAGCGATTGAGTCTATCGATGAGCACCGCATTATTGGTTTGCAGTGGCATCCAGAGTTTCTGGTTAATGAAGAAGATGGTAATTTAGAATTATTTGAGTATTTATTGAATGAACTGTAACGACTGGAACATCTAGTCGTTCTTTCTTTTATTTTTTCAAAATTTTTGGAATGTGGGATTTTTACGCAAACGTTTGAATTCTGATAAAAATTGGAGAAATTCGACAAAAAACTTGAAAAAAACGAAGGTAAGCGTTATGATAGAAAAGAAGAAATATTGGAGGAATAACATGTCACATATTAAATTTGATTATTCAAAAGTTTTAGACAAATTTGTTGCACCACATGAAGTGGAATACATGCAATCACAAGTAACAGCAGCAGATGAATTGATCCGTAAAGGAACTGGTGCTGGTAGCGACTTTTTGGGATGGTTGGACCTTCCTGAAAACTACGACCGCGAAGAATTTGACCGCATCTTGAAAGCTGCTGAGCAAATCAAGTCAGACAGCGATGTTTTGGTTGTTATCGGTATCGGTGGATCTTACCTTGGTGCTAAAGCAGCAATCGACTTCTTGAACCATCACTTTGCAAACTTGCAAACAAAAGAAGAGCGCAAAGCTCCACAAATCCTTTACGCAGGAAACTCAATCTCATCTACTTATCTTGCTGACTTGGTAGAGTACGTAGCTGATAAAGACTTCTCAGTAAATGTAATTTCTAAATCAGGTACAACAACTGAACCAGCTATCGCTTTCCGTGTCTTCAAAGAACTCTTGGTTAAGAAATACGGTCAAGAAGAAGCAAACAAACGTATCTATGCAACAACTGACCGCCAAAAAGGTGCTGTTAAGGTTGAAGCAGATGCTAACGGTTGGGAAACATTTGTTGTTCCAGATGATATCGGTGGACGCTTCTCAGTATTGACAGCCGTTGGTTTGCTTCCAATCGCAGCATCAGGTGCTGACATCAAAGCCCTTATGGAAGGTGCGAATGCAGCTCGCAAAGACTATACTTCAGATAAAATCTCTGAAAACGAAGCTTACCAATACGCAGCAGTTCGTAACATCCTTTACCGTAAAGGTTATGCAACTGAGATCTTGGTAAACTATGAGCCATCACTTCAATACTTTTCAGAGTGGTGGAAACAATTGGCTGGTGAATCAGAAGGAAAAGACCAAAAAGGTATCTACCCAACTTCAGCCAATTTCTCAACTGACTTGCACTCACTTGGTCAATTTATCCAAGAAGGAACTCGTATCATGTTTGAAACAGTTGTCCGTGTTGACAAACCTCGTAAAAATGTGATTATCCCTAGCTTGGAAGAAGACCTTGATGGACTTGGTTACCTTCAAGGAAAAGACGTTGACTTTGTAAACAAAAAAGCGACTGATGGTGTTCTTCTTGCCCACACAGATGGTGATGTACCAAACATGTACGTGACTCTTCCAGAGCAAGACGCTTTCACTCTTGGTTACACAATCTACTTCTTCGAATTGGCTATCGCCCTTTCAGGTTACTTGAATGCTATCAACCCATTTGACCAACCAGGTGTTGAAGCTTACAAACGTAACATGTTCGCCCTTCTTGGAAAACCAGGATTTGAAGAATTGAGTAAAGAACTTAACGCACGTCTATAATAGAAGAAAAGAGTGGTTTGTCCACTCTTTTTACTCTCTTTATTCATAGAAATTGGACTCAGCCAAGACTTGTGATATAATATAGAGAGCAAAAAGGCAGACGCCTAGAGACTTTATAGGAGAAACTATGTCAAAAGATATCCGCGTACGTTACGCACCAAGTCCAACAGGACTACTACACATCGGGAATGCCCGTACAGCATTGTTCAACTACCTTTACGCACGTCATCATGGTGGAACTTTTATCATTCGTATCGAAGATACTGACCGTAAACGTCATGTCGAGGATGGTGAACGTTCACAGCTTGAAAACCTTCGCTGGTTAGGTATGGATTGGGATGAAAGCCCAGAAACACATGAAAATTACCGCCAGTCTGAGCGTTTGGACTTGTATCAAAAATACATCGACCAACTGTTAGCTGAAGGAAAAGCCTATAAATCTTACGTTACAGAAGAAGAGTTGGCAACTGAACGCGAACGCCAAGAAGCAGCTGGTGAAACACCACGCTACATCAATGAATACCTTGGTATGAGTGAAGAAGAAAAAGCAGCTTACATCGCAGAACGCGAAGCAGCAGGAATTATCCCCACTGTTCGCTTGGCTGTCAATGAGTCAGGTATCTACAAGTGGCATGATATGGTCAAAGGTGATATCGAATTTGAAGGTGGCAATATCGGTGGTGACTGGGTTATCCAAAAGAAAGATGGTTACCCAACTTACAACTTTGCCGTTGTTATCGATGACCACGATATGCAAATCTCTCATGTTATCCGTGGAGACGACCACATTGCTAATACACCAAAACAGCTCATGGTTTATGAAGCACTTGGTTGGGAAGCTCCAGAGTTTGGTCACATGACCTTGATTATCAACTCTGAGACTGGTAAGAAGTTATCTAAACGTGATACTAATACACTTCAATTTATCGAAGACTACCGAAAGAAAGGTTACCTTCCAGAAGCAGTCTTTAACTTTATAGCTCTTCTTGGTTGGAACCCAGGTGGCGAAGATGAAATCTTCTCTCGTGAAGAACTCATTAAACTTTTCGATGAAAACCGCCTCAGCAAGTCACCAGCAGCCTTTGACCAGAAAAAACTCGACTGGATGAGCAATGATTATATCAAGAATGCAGACCTAGAAACTATCTTTGAAATGGCAAAACCATTCTTAGAGGAAGCAGGCCGTTTAACTGACAAGGCTGAAAAATTAGTTGAGCTCTATAAACCACAAATGAAATCAGTAGATGAGATTATCCCATTGACAGATCTTTTCTTCTCAGATTTCCCAGAATTGACAGAAGCAGAGCGCGAAGTCATGGCGGGGGAAACAGTCCCAACAGTTCTTGAAGCCTTCAAAGAAAAACTTGAGGCGATGACAAATGATGAATTTGTAACAGAAAATATCTTCCCACAAATCAAAGCTGTTCAAAAAGAAACAGGTATCAAAGGGAAAAATCTCTTCATGCCAATTCGCATCGCAGTTTCAGGTGAAATGCATGGACCAGAATTGCCAGATACTATCTTCTTGTTAGGCCGTGAAAAATCAATCCAGCATATCGAAAACATGCTAAAAGAAATCTCTAAATAAGAAGGATGCAACAATGGATATCTGGGAAAAGATGTACGAAGAAGCACAGAAATTGTATAATCCACATGAAGTATCTGATTTTGTTTATGCGAATCATGTCGTTGCCGCAGTAGAAGCAGAAGATGGACAAATATTTACAGGATTCTGTATGGAGGGAACCTGTGGTGTTTTCCATCTCTGCGCAGAGCGGGCAGCACTCTTCAATATGTACCAATTTTCGGGACAAACTAAGGTTAAAAAAGTCTTAGCCTTTCGAGAGCAACCACCTTATGGTGGAAGTTCGGGTATGCCTTGTGGCGCTTGCAGAGAGTTCCTCTTAGAGTTGAACGCTGAAAATAAGGACGCAGAAGTCATGATGGACTACGATACAAGAAAGACGGTTAAAGTTGCAGAACTAATGCCCTATTGGTGGGGAGAAGAACGTGCTTCTAAGTTTAATAATCAATAGAAGAGTCAGTATAATTCTGGCTCTTTTTACTTAATTTGAAAAAAACAGAAAAAGTAGTTGACAAGTCTGAAAAAGTCTGTATAATAGTAAGAGTTGAAAATA
>NZ_KV794215.1:19059-31432 GCF_001808665.1 Streptococcus sp. HMSC070B10
TCCGCTCCTTCGGGTTCGGGGGTTCGAATCCCTCCCCTTCCATTTTACGGGCATAGTTTAAAGGTAGAACTAAGGTCTCCAAAACCTTCAGTGTGGGTTCAATTCCTACTGCCCGTGTTAATAGAATTATGGCGGGTGTGGTGAAGTGGTTAACACACCAGATTGTGGCTCTGGCATGCGTGGGTTCGATCCCCATCACTCGCCTATTTTATATTATTGGGGTATAGCCAAGCGGTAAGGCAAGGGACTTTGACTCCCTCATGCGTTGGTTCGAATCCAGCTACCCCAGTTACTATTTGCCGGCGTGGCGGAATTGGCAGACGCGCTGGACTCAAAATCCAGTGTCCGCAAGGACGTGCCGGTTCGACCCCGGCCGCCGGTATAGTATTAAAGACAAGGTTTTCGGACCTTGTCTTTTTCTTTTATTTGTTGAATTTGTAACGCTGAGTTACTTAAAATTACTAGTTTTATAACAAATCATCTAATTTATCCGCTAATTTTTGTTGCTTGCTTGGATACAAATGAGAGTATGTATCTATTGTTGTAGTTATAGAAGCATGTCCTAATCTTTCTTTTACGACAAGATAATCTTCTCCTTGGTTTATTAGTAGGGAAGCATGTGAATGCCTGAAGTCATGAATTCTTATTTTTTTTAAAGAACTATCTCTTTGTAATATTTTTTTATATTGTTTTTCGATTGAATCCTTAGTTATCGTAATCGGGCTATTTTGAAATATCTGTAGATCATCTAGGTTGGTTGTAAATTCTTTTAATCTTTCATGCTGTGTTTGCCTCCATTCTTCTAGTGTCTCCACTAGTTTGGTGTTCATGATGATTCTTCGGGTTCCAGCTTTTGTCTTTGTACTACTAATGTGTTCTTCACCTTTTTTAACGTATATTGATTTACTTACATGGATTGTATTTGTAGAAAACTCTATGTCCTTCCACGTTAGAGCAAGAGCTTCTCCGAGTCTTAGACCAGTAAAAAATAGAACTGTGAATAGTAATTTTATATTGTATTCATCGTTGCTAAATAGTGTTAAGAAATGCTTAAATTCTTTTACTGTCCAGAAATTTAATTTTACTTTTTCTATGGGTAATTTTTTCAGTAATCCTACGGGATGTTCCTTGTAAAATCCCTTTCTTAATCCAACATCCAGAATTTTCTTTAGTAAAATTATAATTTTATTAATAGTGTTTGGACTTAGCTTCTTTTCTGAGTTTTGAGTATTTTTATCTCTTAGATGTTCTCTGAATTGATAGATATCTTCATAAGTTAATTTAGCTACATCATCAACTTTTTCAAAATAGTTTTTTATATGCCTGTTATAGTTGTTTTCTTGTGTATCTATATAGCTTTGTTTTCTGTTGTTTATTCTATCCTCTTCTTTTAAGAGATCATAAAGGATATCAATTGATATTTTTGAGTTGAAACTTTTTTCTTTAAGTTCGACACTTCGTAAGTATTGTTCGGCCTCCAATGCTTCTTTTTTAGTTTTGAATCCTTTTCTTACAATTCTACGTTGTTTTAGAGATATTGGATTTATACCATTGGAAACATCAACAATCCAAGTTCCGTCTCTACTTTTACGTAAAGCCATAAGCTACGCTTCTTTCTGGAGTTCAATTCCTAATAGTTCTTCTGCGACACTGGCTGGAATTGTACCAATCCTTTTGTTATCGTAGATGTTAAAACCACGATTCACTAATAGTAATTTGCCGGTATGGATAATCTTTCTTGCAGTTCCTGGAGCAAATCCAAGTTCGATAAGGTCATCTTTTGTTACAGTTTTAATCATGTGATCTCCTTTTCTAATTAGATTAACTAAGGGGAGGATTAACTCCCCTTGTATTTTACTTATTTTTGTTTTACATCTACTAAATGGATAGCATCAGCCTTGTAATACATTGTCGTGCTAATCATAGTAGCTTGTAAATTGTCAAATGTAACTGGTACTTCATCCATTGCTTGGATATAGTCATTATCAACCAAGGCATCTGGATTGTCTACTGAGACTTGGGTTGATTTCTTTTTGAATTGTCCATCCTTGATTGTTACATTGTATTTCCAACCAATGATTTTATCGGTATTAAAACGTCTTTCGCTACCATCTCGGTTTTTGATAATTTCTCCGTTTGCATCTGCTCGGACTTCCGTTTCAAATTTTGGAATGACTTCATCCAATTCAAATTTTGTTCCAATGTTATTAAAATTCCAGTCATTTTGTGAAAGCATTTTTGCCATAGTTAATTTCTCCTTTTAATATTTTCTTTGATTGTAGGGATCAAATCCTCTCGTTTAAAGAGTATTGCTCTTTCTATTAATCCACTTGCTAAATCTGGTGGATATTCCATATTGTTGAGTGCGAGATAGTTAGCTTTCTCATACTCATGCAGTAAGTTATTGTCGTATAGAAATTTATACGCTTTTAGAATAGCTCCTGAACCTTTATAGGTAAACCATTCTAATTTTTGTTCTAGTTCTGTTTTTGATTTTGAAATAATGATAGAGACGGGTTTTGAATGGCCTAAAAACTTTTCCCAAGATCTCAAAGGTTTTGAGAAATAGCTATCACTATAGAACCTCACTTTTTCTTTGAGATATCCCTTGGTAAAGTTGAGAAGATCTATTTCTGAATGCAACCATTCTTGAATGAAGTAGTGAGCTTTTTCTTTCCTAAGTTCTAACTCAGTTCTTATCCAATTTTCTATATACCGCTTGCTGATACCGAGCTTCTCAGCTCGTTCTAAGCGTTTATCGTAAATTCTAAGTCTTTCGTCATCATTGGGTTTTCTCAAATATAAGGTCTGGCCGATTGTTTCATCTCCGTAGGTATTGTAGTAGGTGCTTTTTCCATATATAAAGCGTTTCTTCTGACAAATCTTTAGAAGCTGATTAGGAGTGAAATAGGGTGTTTCATTAAAATCATCTATTGCAATATCAATTCGTCTTACTGAAAAATGATTGTAATTGTAGTAGAGGTTGTTCAAAAACTGTCTTTCGGACAGACTATTTGGATCTAATACCATATCTCTATAGAACTCGAGTGCCTGTCCTGACATGACAAGCATGTAGGACGACTCTTTCGCTCCATAGTAGATACGGATATTCCCATAATGAAGCTGGCTATCATAGTTATAGTATTTAAGGCTCCCTTTATTCTCAATAAATAGGTCATAGTCAAGAAATAGAATGTCTTCGATTATTTCTCTTGGCGAAAATTCAGTCTTATCAAACTGAATTTGAATCCAGTCAAATACAGAACGTAAATGTTCATTTTTTGCCATAGATTTTGATTCAACTTTTTGCTTAATTTTGCCACCCTTAAAATCTCCGAAACCCTTGGAAATACTGAATTCTTTCGATGGTACACCTAACTTGCAGAGGGTGGTGTTACTACACACCCTATCGGTCAAAAATGGTCCGTCCGCATCTACGCTCATTTTCGGCTTTCTGCCTCATGGCTCAGCCGAAAACTCGCTATTAGCCGAACCTATTTTTTGACCTCTTGTTAACAAACCCTAGTAAGCCGGTTTGCATCGACTCTTCAATATCTTGGATTTTCTTTTTTAGGTTGGAATTCTCAATTTTTATCAGTCGTATTTCTCGTTTAAATTCCTGTTTCAAGGCGCTCAGTTCATCGTAGAGCTCATCTATTACTTGGTTTAGGGATTCTTGCTCATTATCTGCTAGACTCCCAAATACGGCTTGTATAGCCTCTTTGAGACCTATTTCAAGTTTTAGGTTAGCTAACTTTTGAAATTGTCTAAGGTCTTCGTCTGTAAAGTCATAGGCAACTGTATAACTTAATTGATGAGTTCTTGGATTTCTACTGATAGGAATTTTAATTTTCTTAAATTCCTTGCCACTTATCTCTCTAATCAGTTGAATCCAATTTTTAAGAGTAGAGGTAGAGTTTAGGCCAGAAATTTGATTGACTAACTCTTTATTGGTCATCTTTTTGTGAAACCTCCGAAATTTTCTTGTGCAACTGAAGAGTTTTCTGTGGTATAATTGTTACATAATATGTTTTGATCTTGGAACGAACGGCACATTTGTTTCAAGATTTTTTATTTTGTCGAATCCTACCTCCTTTATTAAAATTTTTTAAATCGACTACTAGTTACATACGCTTTTACCTCCTTTTATGCTATAATATTCTCAATGGAATATTCAATCTCAAAATAAATATTCCTTATGGAATAATTCTATTTTATACCGTTTAGAATATTTTGTCAAGCTAAAATATACGAATAAGAATATCTATAGGAGAATTATGTATACAGAGGATTATAAATTTTCAGAGAGGTTAAAAACTCTCAGAAAATCAAAAAAGTTAACTCAAGTACAAATATCGGAATTAATTGGAGTTCAACAAGGGACATATTCTCGGTGGGAGAATGGAACGTTAGAACCAGGATTAGAATTCGTTGTGAAATTAGCAAATATCTTTGGGACTACTACAGATTATTTGCTGGGACAAAAACCTTATTCAATTATCAGTAGTTTACCTCTAGAACAATTAGATCTTACCAATATTGCAAACTTTTCAAAGGATGAGTTTGATATTTTGAAACATTCAATAGCAGTTTCGGTGGCAAGAAATAAAATAAAGGCAACAGAACTAAAAGATAGAGTTATAGAAAAAAATCAGTTGTCAGAAAAAGATGCAGAACTTTTGAATAAGATTTTTGAAGAAGTTAAAACTTATTGGGAAAATTAGGAGGACGCTAGTCTTCAAAATTCCCTCCCAAAATGTGTCCAAAATATTGACAGAATTCTAGCTTTTCATTATAGTTCTTATGGAACTTTTTTTCTACAACAAAATAGGCTCCATAATATCCATAGGGGATTTACCCACTACAAATAGTATAGAACCGGTTTTATTAATGTCCTGCATTTCCTAATAAGTTAACCATGACAACACCAATGATAATCAAAATTAAACCGATAATGCTATAAACATTTAGTGTTTCTTTGAAAATCATTACTGCGATAGAGGCTGTCAAAACTAAACCGACAGCTGACCATGTTGCATAAGCTATTCCTAAAGGAATTTTTTGCATTGCTAGTGAGAGGAAATAGAAACAAACGCCATAGCTAAGTAGGGCAGAAACGGTTGGAATAGGCTTTGTAAAACCGTCTGATAATTTCAAAAGGTTAGTTCCCAATATCTCTCCTACAATGGCGATAAAAAGATAAAAGTATGACATGTCTTTAACCTCCTATATGTCATGTTTTTGCTCTAAGAGCTATTATAGCTATCCGTTTTTTATAAATCTTGGCACAAGTCATGAGAATTTGTAGTAAAACTGTGGCAGACACTTTTTCAGAACCAATAGCTGATAAGTTTATTATATCATAAGATAAATTTTAAAAAAAGTCTTGATTTATTTCAATGTCTTGCGTGGTCTCGATTTTACTGGTAAAATTACTTTTAAGAACTTTAAAAAAGAGGTTTCTATATTTGACAAAACAATGACTTGTTGTCCCGAATGTGGGCATCCTTTGGAGAAAAAATTTTTAAAAGATGAGGGAGATATTCCTTATTGTTCACAATGTGCGAGTTTTCGTTTTCCAGTCTTTAATACAGCAATTAGTGCGATTTTATTTAATGAAAAACATGATAAGATTCTCTTGATTAAGCAATATGACATGGCTGAGCATATTTTGCTAGCTGGTTATGTGTCTAATGATATTCACAACCAATTTCTACAATCATTAAAGGCAATTAATTTAGCCTCTCTTATTACGGATATGGGTAATAAAATTGCACAAAACTAGTCCAAAACTCTTTTTAATAAGGAGTATACTTTCTAGCATTTTATAGTTACTAAAAAGTATCTAAACTTTGGAAGTGATACTAAGTTTTAAAAAATATTATGGAAAAAAAGCTTATAAAATCAATATTTCTGAGATTTAAAACTAATAATATTAGACTCAAAATCCAGTGTCCGCAAGGACGTGCCGGTTCGACCCCGGCCGCCGGTATAGTATAGAGTTAAGGAACGTTGATAAATCTTCGTTCCTTTTTTATATTATTTTTGCTATAATAATAGTTATTCAAATTTTATTTAGATTATGAAAGTGTAGGGAAGTATGTCTCGTTCTATCGATTTATTAAAGCATCAGTATTTGAAAAATATCAAAGAAAATCCTGAATTGTTTGTCGGGATTGAGCTGGAATATCCTGTTGTAAACTTGGAAGGGGATACTGAAGATGTTGAAGTTATCAAGGAATTATTCCGATATTTAGCTTCTGCTTTGGATTTCGATGTTGAAAAGGTAGATGATTTTGGGAATCCTATCCAGTTAGTAGCTCCAGTAAGTCAGGATGCTATTTTATTTGAAGTTTCCTATACTACGATTGAATTTGCGTTTGGTAAGGTTAAAGCGATTCAAGAGGTAGAGAATCGTTTTAATAATTATATGAATGTAATTCAGAGAAAATTAAGTGAATCAAATCATGCTATTGTTGGCTGTGGCATTCATCCTAACTGGGATAAGAATGAGAACTGTCCAGTGGCTTACCCACGGTATCGCATGTTGATGGACTATTTGAATTTGAGTAGAAATGTGACTAAATCAGAGTTGCATCATTTCCCTGAATATGGTGCTTTTATCTGTGGGAGTCAGGTTCAGCTTGATGTTTCAAAATCTAACTACTTACGGGTGATTAATGCTTTTACCCAAATTGAAGCAGTTAAGGCTTATTTATTTGCCAATTCTGAGTTTTCGGGTGCAGATTGGGATACGAAAATTGCAAGGGACATCTTCTGGGAAGAATCGATGCATGGTATCTATCCAGAAAATGTCGGAGTCAATGCTAGGCTCTTTAAAGATGAGGATGATTTTTTTGATTATCTAGATCATTCTGCAATTTTTACTGCGGAACGTAATGGACAAACACATTATTTTTATCCGATTCAGGCCAGGGACTATTTGGCTACATCTGAAATCCAAGCATATGCTCTGAATGGGGATAAGATTCTTATTTACCCTCAAGAGAAGGATTTTGAAACTCATCGTAGTTATCAGTACCAAGACTTAACGACTCGCGGAACGGTTGAGTTTCGTAGTGTGTGTACTCAACCTCTTGATAGAACCTTCGCTTCAGCAGCTTTTCACTTGGGATTGTTGGTTAATTTAGATAAGTTAGAAGCTTACTTAGGAACAGCACCTTTCTTTAAAGAATCTGGGCGAAATTATAAGTTTTTAAGACGACAATTTTCTAAGAAAAAGCTTACAGAACAGGAAGAAACTGCGATTATAGAGTTTTCCAAAGATTTACTCCTGCTAGCTGAGGAAGGACTGGAGATGAGAAATAAGCAAGAAATGACCTACTTACAGCCTTTGAAAGAAGAATTGAATCTATAATTTCTCTTATAAAGGGAGAATTTTCTGAAAAATCATGATATAATGGAAGAGACTATAGATAAAGGATAGAGAGAAATGACATTAGTTTATCAATCAACGCGTGATACCAACAATACAGTAACTGCCAGCCAAGCTATTTTGCAAGGTTTGGCGACGGACGGTGGTTTGTTTACACCGGTTACTTATCCAAAGGTAGATTTGGACTTTGACAAATTAAAAGATGCTTCTTACCAAGAAGTGGCTAAGTTAGTTTTGTCAGCATTTTTAGATGACTTTACAGCTGAGGAGTTGGACTACTGTATCAACAATGCTTACGATAGCAAATTTGATACTCCAGATATTGCACCATTAGTGAAATTAGATGGGCAATACAATTTGGAACTTTTCCATGGTTCAACGATTGCCTTTAAGGATATGGCCTTGTCTATCTTGCCATACTTTATGACGACTGCTGCTAAGAAACATGGTTTGGAGAATAAGATTGTTATCTTGACAGCGACATCTGGCGACACGGGGAAAGCTGCTATGGCAGGATTTGCAGATGTCCCTGGTACTGAGATTATCGTCTTTTATCCAAAGGATGGTGTCAGCAAGGTTCAAGAGTTGCAAATGACCACTCAGACTGGCGACAATACTCATGTTATCGCTATTGATGGTAACTTTGATGATGCGCAAACAAATGTGAAGCATATGTTTAATGATGTGGTTCTTCGTGAAAAATTAGCTGCCAACAAGTTGCAATTTTCATCAGCTAACTCTATGAATATTGGTCGTTTGGTACCACAAATTGTTTATTATGTTTATGCTTACGCTCAGTTGGTCAAGACTGGTGAGATTGTAGCTGGTGATAAGGTCAACTTCACAGTACCAACAGGAAACTTTGGAAATATCTTGGCTGCCTTTTATGCTAAACAAATCGGTCTTCCAGTTGGTAAATTTATCTGTGCTTCAAATGACAACAATGTTTTGACAGACTTCTTCAAGACACGTGTTTATGACAAGAAACGTGAGTTTAAGGTAACAACTAGTCCATCTATGGATATCTTGGTATCTTCAAACTTGGAGCGTTTGATTTTCCATCTTTTGGGGAATGATGCAGTTAAGACAGCTGAACTCATGAATGCCTTGAATAGCCAAGGTCAATATGAGTTGACTAATTTTGATACAGAGATTCTTGACCTCTTTGCAGCTGAATATGCGACTGAGGAAGAAACAGCAGCAGAAATCAAGCGCGTTTATGAGTCAGATTCTTATATCGAGGACCCTCATACAGCTGTTGCCTCAGCAGTGTATAGAAAATACCAGGCGACTACTGGAGATGCGACTAAGACGGTGATTGCTTCAACAGCTAGTCCATACAAGTTCCCAGTAGTTACAGTAGAAGCGGTAACAGGGAAAGTTGGTTTGACTGACTTTGAAGCCTTGGCTCAATTACATGACATTTCAGGCGTTGCAGTGCCGCCAGCAGTTGATGGGCTTGAAACAGCTCCTGTTCGTCATAAGACAACAGTGGCAGCTACTGACATGCAAGCAGCGGTTGAGGCTTATCTAGAACTTTAAGACAGAAGGAGTAAACTCGGTTGGGAAACCAACTGAGTTTCTTTTCATCAGGAGGAAGGATTGTTTAAGAAAAATAAAGACATTCTGAATATTGCATTGCCAGCTATGGGTGAAAACTTTTTGCAGATGCTCATGGGGATGGTGGATAGTTATTTGGTCGCTCACTTGGGCTTAATCGCTATTTCAGGTGTTTCAGTAGCTGGCAATATTATCACGATTTACCAGGCGATTTTCATCGCTCTGGGAGCTGCTATTTCCAGTGTTATTTCAAAAAGTTTAGGGCAGAAGAATCAGTCTAAGCTAGCCTATCATGTGACTGAGGCGTTGAAGATTACCTTACTATTAAGTTTCCTTTTAGGATCTTTGTCTATCTTTGCTGGGAAAGAGATGATAGGACTTTTGGGGACGGAGAGAGATGTAGCTGAGAGTGGTGGACTCTACCTATCCTTGGTAGGCGGATCGATTGTTCTTTTGGGCTTGATGACCAGTCTGGGTGCCTTGATTCGTGCAATGCATAATCCACGTTTGCCCCTCTATGTGAGTCTTTTATCCAATGCCTTGAATATTCTTTTTTCAAGTCTAGCTATTTTTGTTCTGGGTATGGGGATAGCTGGTGTTGCTTGGGGGACAATTCTGTCTCGTTTGGTAGGTCTTGTGATTTTATGGTTACAATTAAAACTTCCTTATGCGAAGCCAACTTTTGGACTGGATAAAGACTTACTGACTTTGGCAATACCAGCAGCTGGAGAGCGACTGATGATGCGAGCTGGAGATGTCGTGATCATTGCCTTGGTTGTTTCTTTTGGAACAGAGGTAGTTGCTGGGAATGCAGTCGGAGAAGTCTTGACCCAGTTTAACTACATGCCTGCCTTTGGCGTCGCTACGGCAACGGTCATGCTGGTGGCTCGAGCGGTTGGAGAGGATAATTGGAATAGAGTAGATAAGTTGAGTAAACAAGCCTTTTGGCTTTCTCTGGTCCTCATGTTACCCTTGACCTTCAGTATCTATGCTTTGGGTATACCACTAACTCATCTCTATACGACTGATTCTCTAGCGGTGGAGGCTAGTGTACTAGTGACACTTTTTTCACTACTTGGTACTCCTATGACGATAGGAACAGTCATCTATACAGCAGTCTGGCAGGGTTTGGGCAATGCTCGGCTTCCCTTTTATGCGACAAGTATAGGAATGTGGTGTATCCGCATTGGAACAGGATATCTGATGGGGATTGTGCTTGGTTGGGGCTTGCCCGGTATTTGGGCCGGAACCCTTTTGGATAATGGTTTTCGTTGGTTATTTCTACGTTACCGTTACCAGCGTTATATGAGCTTGAAAGGATAGGAAATGCAAAAAACAGCTTTTATTTGGGATTTAGATGGGACTTTATTGGATTCTTACGAAGCGATTTTATCAGGAATTGAGGAAACTTTTGCTCAGTTTTCTATTCCTTATGATAAGGAGCAGGTGAGGGAGTTTATTCTCAAGTTTTCTGTGCAGGATTTACTTGTGCAGGTGGCAGAAGAGAGAAAGCTGGATGTGGAAATGCTAAATCAGGTGCGTGCCCAGAGTTTGGCTGAGAAGAATGCTCAGGTAGTTTTGATGCCAGGTGCGCGTGATGTGCTAGCTTGGGCAGAGGAATCAGGAATTCAGCAGTTTGTTTACACTCATAAGGGAGACAATGCTCGTACCATTCTCAGAGACTTGGGTTTGGAATCTTATTTTACAGAGATTTTAACCAGTCAGAGTGGTTTTGTGCGGAAGCCAAGTCCAGAAGCGGCTAACTATCTGTTAGGCAAGTATCAGTTGGATTCTGAGAAGACCTATTATATAGGGGATCGGACTCTGGATGTGGAATTTGCCCAGAATAGTGGGATTCAAAGTATCAACTTTTTAGAGTCGACTTATGAAGGGAATCACAGGATTCAAGAATTAGCAGATATTACTTGCATTTTTGAGGATTAGGAGCGAGAAGATTATGTCAGTTTTGTGACAGAGACCTAACAAACTATTTCAAGTAATCGAGTTTGTTACAATGAATAGACAGTTCTGTTAAATAGGCCCGGGAGGGCTTTTTTTCTGCATTTTTTGTGTTATCATAGACAGGTACTCATTTGAAAGGAATTTGAAAGAATGAAGAAAAGAATATTATTAGCATCAACAGTAGCCTTGTCATTTGCCCCAGTATTGGCAACTCAAGCAGAAGAAGTTCTTTGGACTGCACGTAGTGTTGAGCAAATCCAAAACGATTTGACTAAAACGGACAACAAAACAAGCTATACAGTTCAGTATGGTGATACTTTGAGCACCATTGCAGAAGCCTTGGGTGTAGATGTCACAGTTCTTGCGAATTTGAATAAAATCACTAATATGGACCTGATTTTCCCAGAAACTGTTTTGACAACGACTGTCAATGAAGCAGAAGAAGTAACGGAAGTTGAAATCCAAACACCTCAAGCAGATTCTAGTGAAGAAGTGACAACTGCGACAGCAGATTTGACAACTAATCAAGTAACCGTTGATGATCAAACTGTTCAGGTTGCAGACCTTTCTCAACCGATTGCAGAAGTTCCAAAAGCGGTAGAAACTCCAAGGACAAAAGAAGTAGCATCAAATTCAGAAGTTACAGAGACAGTGACTGCTGCAGAAGACGTGGCATCATCTACAAACACTTCTACTTCAACGGAGCAAACAGCCGAAACAATCAGCCCGGTTGAAGAGGCAGCTCCTCAGGTAACGATTACAGCTGAGAAAGAGGAAACTCAAGCAAACCCACAAGCTGCTTCAACAGTGGAACCAACTACAACTCCAGTAGAAGAAAAAGCAACGGAAACAACTGCAACAAGTTCAGAAGAATCATCAAGTGAAGCTACACCAGCAGTTTCTACTTATCAACCAGAAGAGAAGAAAACAGTTTCAACAACTTACGCAGCTCCAGCTGCGCCCGATTATGCTGGACTGGCAGTAGCGAAATCTGAAAATGCAGGCCTTCAACCACAAACAGCTGCCTTTAAAGAAGAAATTGCTAACTTGTTTGGCATCACATCCTTTAGTGGTTACCGTCCAGGAGACAGTGGAGATCACGGAAAAGGTTTGGCTATTGACTTTATGGTACCAGAAAGCTCAGAACTAGGGGATAAGGTTGCGGAATACGCTATTCAAAACATGGCCAGCCGTGGAATTAGTTACATTATTTGGAAACAACGTTTCTATGCTCCATTCGATAGCAAATATGGGCCAGCTAATACTTGGAACCCAATGCCAGACCGTGGTAGCGTGACAGAAAATCACTATGACCATGTTCACGTTTCAATGAATGGATAAACTAGACTTGCTAATATCATTTTTACGAATGAGATCTAGCTTTCGTGATAGAGAGCGATTCTCGTTCGTTTTTTTCTTTGTCATACTCTTCGAAAATCTCTTCAAACCACGTCA
>NZ_KV794215.1:31532-52227 GCF_001808665.1 Streptococcus sp. HMSC070B10
TGCTTTGAGCAACCTACGGCTAGCTTCCTAGTTTGCTCTTTGACTTTCATTGAGTATCAATATGAATATAAAATGTAAGTTACCATTTTGTAATGATTGAAGCAACATTCTTGCAATCTATTTTACTTTATATCATACTTGATTAGTCAACTATTGATAAATCAAGAAAAAGAGAAAAGAAATGTTAGAGATTCAAGATTTACTTTATCAACTCCGCTTGTCTGAGCAAGCTAGTACGCACTTATTTGAAAAAAGACTTGGGATTAGTTTGACACGGTATCAGATTTTATTATTTTTGCTGAAGCATTCCTCTTGTAATCAAATAGCGGTTCAGGAGCGTTTGAAGATTGATCAGGCTGCTTTGACCCGACATTTCAAAATTCTGGAAAAGGAAGGTTTGGTGGAGCGTCATCGTAATCCTGAAAATCAGCGAGAAGTGTTGGTAGAGGCTACGAAGTATGCCAAGGAGCAGTTAGTGGTGAATCCCCCTCTGCAACATATCAAGGTTAAGGAAGAGATGGAAAGTATCTTAACAGAGTCTGAGAGAACAGAACTCAGCCGTTTAGTAAATAAATTGGTTTTGGGTATTGAGAATATAGAAATTTAAGGAGAAAAGGAGAAATAGATGTCAATTATTACAATCATTTTAGCAACAATCGTTGCTTTGGAGCATTTTTACATTTTTTATTTGGAAAGTATTACAACGCAATCAGATGTGACTAGTCGTGTCTTTAACATGGAAAAGGAAGAACTGGCTCGTCCGTCAGTAAGTTCATTGTTTAAAAATCAAGAGATTTATAATTCTTTGCTAGGAGTTTTTCTCTTGTATGGGATTTATTTCTCACAGAATTTAGAAATTGTCACTATTTTTGTTTTATTTGTAATCGGGGCTACGGCTTACGGCTCTCTAACAACAGATAAGAAAATTATTTTGAAGCAAGGTGGACCAGCTATTTTATCCTTGATTAGTATTTTACTTTTTAAATAAAATCAAAAGGTCAATCCTAGTCTCGCTAGTCCTTTTCACTCCAGAATAAGGGAAATATGTTATACTTGTTTTATTGTCGGAAAAAGAGTTTCATGGAATTGGTTGTAAGGAGTTAGAAATGAAAGTATTAGTGACAGGTTTTGAGCCCTTTGGAGGGGAAAAGGTCAATCCAGCTTTGGAGGCCATTAAAGGTTTACCAGCTGAAATCCATGGTGCGGAGGTTCGTTGGCTAGAAGTACCGACAGTCTTTCACAAATCGGCTCAAGTATTGGAAGAAGAGATGAACCGCTATCAACCGGACTTTGTCCTTTGTATCGGCCAAGCAGGTGGAAGGTCTAGCTTGACACCTGAGCGAGTAGCTATTAATCAAGATGATGCACGGATTCCTGATAATGAGGGTAATCAACCAATTGACCTTCCCATTCGCCCAGATGGTGCTCCGGCCTACTTTAGTAGTTTGCCGATTAAAGCGATGGTTCAAGCTATAAAAAAAGAGGGATTGCCGGCCTCTGTTTCCAATACGGCAGGTACTTTTGTCTGCAATCATTTGATGTATCAGGCCCTCTATTTGGTAGAAAAAAAATTTCCACATGTTAAGGCAGGTTTTATGCATATTCCTTATATGATGGAACAGGTGGTGAATCGACCGACTACTCCAGCTATGAGTTTAGTGGATATTAGGCGAGGGATAGAAGCGGCAATCGGGGCTATTATAGAACATGGAGATCAGGATCTCAAGTTGGTAGGCGGAGAAACTCATTGATAGAAAAAAGCTTGAGGGGAAACCTTCAAGCTTTTGGACGTTTTCGAGCCAGTACTGCCCGGTAGAAAATTATTTTATTGATTTGAATGTAGGGTAGGAGTGAGAAACTAGCAATTCCAAAAGTAATCCAATTGAGGAAGTACCAAGGAAGGAGTTGTAGGTCTAGAATAAAGCGCTGAAATTTGTAGCCTTTCATCAGGAAACGGCTGGTTTTTAGGATTTGTCCTGGTTTAGCTTGTCCTAAGTCTAGGGTATCACAGAGGAGAAATTCTACCTGCGAATAGGCATAGTATTGTGGGATATAGAGACTATTTCCGACAATCATCAAGAGGATACTTGCTAGAAAGTAAAGACCAAAGGTCATGAGGAAACGCTCAGTTTCAATTGACGTGAGATCCAGATTGGGAAACTCAGGGTGAAGGGCAACGAATTTCTTTGCAAGAAAGCTACTGTAAAAAAGGAAGTAAATTCCAAGCAAACTAGGAATGCTCCATAAGAAGAGATAGAAACGTTTGAGAAGGAGAGTCAAAAAGGTTTGTGAAAAGTACTCTTCGTTAAAGAGAGTGAGACTATTTTTGATGGATAGTTCTGTATCTGGGTTCTTTATAAGTTTTAGCGTTGTATAGACGGAACTGGTTAGAAGAATAGCTCCGATAAAGGAGACTAATAGTGGAAAAAGGTAGGCTTGGAATACATGGCCAAACACGCTTAAAAAGGGTTGTTCTAAAACACTCTCGTTGATGCGCTCTAAGGGATTGAGGAAGCCAGATAAGATGAGCAGTATGCTAGGTAAGAGATAGACGAGAAAGAGGCGGGGATTTTCAGCCTGAAATTGTCTGGCTTGCAGACGAACGGTTTTTAAATCAATTTTTGGGTATTTCATTCTCTCATTATACCATAGTTCGTGACAGTTCCTACTTTTTTTGATAAAATCATACAGTATGCCCTTGGGCACAAAGTATGAACTGGGACTGTCTTTCCCAGCTTCGGAGGTAAAAAATGTCAGATTCACCAATCAAATATCGTTTGATTAAGAAAGAAAAACATACAGGAGCTCGTCTGGGAGAAATCATCACTCCCCACGGTACCTTCCCAACACCTATGTTTATGCCAGTTGGGACACAAGCCACTGTCAAAACTCAGTCGCCTGAAGAATTGAAGGAGATGGGTTCGGGAATTATCCTGTCAAACACCTATCATCTCTGGCTTCGTCCTGGGGATGAACTCATCGCACGCGCTGGTGGTCTCCACAAGTTCATGAATTGGGACCAGCCTATTTTGACAGATAGTGGTGGTTTTCAGGTTTATTCCTTAGCAGATAGCCGCAATATCACAGAAGAAGGGGTAACCTTTAAAAACCATCTCAATGGTTCTAAGATGTTCCTATCACCAGAAAAAGCCATCTCTATTCAGAATAATCTGGGCTCAGACATCATGATGTCCTTTGACGAATGTCCTCAGTTTTATCAGCCTTATGACTACGTTAAGAAATCAATCGAGCGTACAAGCCGTTGGGCTGAGCGTGGTTTGAAGGCTCACCGTCGTCCACATGACCAAGGTTTGTTTGGAATTGTGCAGGGGGCTGGATTTGAAGACCTGCGTCGCCAATCGGCTCATGACCTTGTCAGTATGGATTTCCCAGGCTACTCTATCGGTGGCTTAGCAGTGGGAGAAACCCACGAAGAGATGAATGCGGTCTTGGACTTTACAACACAACTGCTGCCTGAAAATAAACCTCGTTATCTGATGGGTGTGGGAGCGCCAGATAGCTTGATTGATGGGGTGATTCGTGGGGTGGATATGTTTGACTGTGTCTTGCCGACTCGAATCGCTCGTAATGGGACTTGTATGACCAGTCAAGGTCGTTTGGTTGTCAAAAATGCCCAGTTTGCTGAGGACTTTACGCCACTGGATCCTGAGTGTGATTGCTACACATGTAAGAACTATACACGCGCTTACCTTCGTCACCTGCTCAAGGCCGATGAAACCTTTGGTATCCGCTTGACTAGTTACCATAACATTTACTTCTTGCTTAACCTGATGAAGCAAGTGCGACAAGCCATCATGGATGACAATCTCTTGGAATTCCGTGAGTATTTTGTGGAAAAATATGGCTATAATAAATCAGGCCGTAATTTCTAAAATGGAAGTGATATAAGCTAAAAATCCTAAGTTTTCTCTTGGGATTTTTCTTCTTTTTTTGATAGAATAAAGTGTATAATGAAAGGGAGAATAAACTCGTATGCGCATTAAATGGTTTTCCTTGATTAGGATTACAGGTTTACTTTTGGTACTCTTGTATCATTTCTTTCAGACCATCTTTCCTGGAGGATTTTTCGGGGTAGATGTCTTTTTCACGTTTTCAGGCTTCCTGATTACGGCTCTACTCATCGAAGAATTTTCTAAAAAGCATGAGATTGATTTGATAGGATTTTTTAGGAGACGCTTTTATCGGATTGTGCCACCTGTGGTTTTGATGGTCTTGGTAACCATGCCCTTTACTTTTCTAGTTCGGCAAGATTATGTGGCTGGAATTGGGGGTCAGATTGCGGGTGTCTTAGGCTTCATGACCAACTTCTATGAACTCCTAACAGGTGGGAGCTATGAATCTCAGTTCATTCCACATTTGTTTGTTCATAATTGGAGCTTGGCTGTTGAGGTTCACTACTATATACTCTGGGGATTGGCAGTTTGGTTCTTATCTAAACAGTCCAGATCAAATGGTCAGTTGAGAGGAATGGTCTTTCTCTTATCTGCTGCTGCCTTCTTGATCAGCTTCTTCTCCATGTTTATTGGTAGTTTTCTAGTAACCTCTTTCTCCTCTGTTTACTTCTCTAGTTTAACTCATGTCTATCCATTCTTTTTGGGAAGTATTCTAGCAACGATTGTAGGCGTTCGTCAGACGACTTCCCTAGTTAAGCAGTTGGATAAAATATGGGATTTACGCAAGACCCTGTTGGTTTTTGCAGGAGGTTTTGGCTTCTTACTTATTTTGACCTTCTTTGTCAAATTCACCTATCTCTTTGCCTATCTTATGGGCTTCTTGCTTGCCAGTCTTGCAGCTCTTGCTATGATTCTGGCAGCGCGTGTCTTACATGAAAAGACTCCTAATATGCAGGAGCCAAAGATTATCAGTTTTTTAGCGGATACTAGCTATGCGGTTTATCTTTTCCATTGGCCTTTCTATATCATTTTTTCACAGTTGACATCAAATCTTCTTGCTGTGTTATTAACTTTGATCTTTTCTTATGGATTCGCCAGTCTGTCATTTTATGTGTTGGAACCTTGGATTGCAGGAAAGAACACACCTATTATACAAACTCTCCGTCCCCTGCCTCATATTCACACAATCCTTGCAGCAAGCACTGGCATTTTGACCTTCATTGTCTTCTTAGTGACCTTGTTGGCACCACAAGTGGGAGCTTTTGAGACAGATTTAACTGTCAATGGCTTGAAGCAAGCTGCAACAAATATTGGACAGACCAAGGTGATGGCAGAACGAGCAGAAGCTGATAGTTTAGGAATTGCTGATGGAACGATGTTAATTGGGGACTCAGTGGCCTTGAGGGCCAATACAGCTCTACAGACAGCCCTTCCTGGAGCACAGATTAATGCACAAGTCAGCAGAACAACCAAGACTGCCAATGAAATCATGCTAAATAATAGCCAGAATAAATTTCTACCAAAGATGGTGGTTATTGCAACTGGGGTAAATAATCCTGAAAATTACAAGGAAGATTGGGATAGCATCGTGAAAAATCTTCCAAAGGGCCACCATATGGTTTTGGTGACTCCTTATGAGGGGGATAAGGCAAAAGAGACCTATGCAATCGTTGAGAAAGAGGCTGCCTATATGAGAGAATTGGCAGAGAAGACTCCTTACATCACGATAGCAGATTGGAATCAAGTTGCGAAAGAGCATCCAGAAATTTGGACTGGAACAGACCAAGTCCATTTTGGAAGTGACAATAGTAAAATTGAAGCAGGAGCAAAATTGTATGCAGATACGATTGCTACAGCCTTGCAAACAGCTCAAGACAAGCCAGTCAAATCAAAATAACTTGTATTTAAAAGAGAAGAGTTGGAGAAATCCAGCTCTTTTAAAATATCTCTAGAAAATAGGTCTATACCATTTACAAATAAAAAAGAAAGGTTTATAATGTAATTGACATAATAAATTATAGAATCAATCTTTTAAGGAGGTTAACATTATGCCTAACTATATTAAAGCGGATCAATTTTTCTACCCACACGGAGTTCGTCGCGGTGGTTACTTGGAACTTGTGGACGGCAAGTTTGGAAAACATGTCGAGCAGATTCCTGAAGGCTCTGAGGTGATTGACTATACAGGATACAGCATTGCTCCAGGACTTGTCGATACCCATATTCATGGATTTGGCGGTGTGGATGTTATGGATAATAATATCGAAGGAACCCTTCATACCATGAGTGAAGGACTCCTTAGCATGGGGGTAACGAGCTTCTTGCCAACCACTTTGACATCATCTTATGAGCAATTGCTCGCGGTAACTGAAAATATTGGTGCTCGTTACCAGGAAGCAAGTGGAGCCAAGATTCGTGGAATCTATTTCGAAGGGCCTTATTTCACAGAGAAATACAAGGGGGCTCAAAACCCTGCCTACATGAAAGATCCTCGCATGGATGAGTTTCGTGCTTGGCAAAAAGCAGCTAATGGCTTGCTTAATAAAATTGCTCTTGCGCCAGAGCGTGAAGGTGTAGAAGACTTTGTACGGACTATCACTGGAGAAGGTGTGACGGTTGCTCTTGGGCACTCAAACGCAACTTTTGATGAAGCTAAAAAAGCAGTCGATGCTGGAGCGAGTGTTTGGGTACACGCCTACAATGGAATGCGTGGCTTGACTCACCGCGAACTGGGTATGGTTGGAGCCATGTACCAATTGCCACATACCTATGCAGAGTTGATCTGTGACGGCCATCACGTAGATCCAAAAGCCTGCGAAATTCTTATCAAACAAAAAGGAACTGAAAATATTGCCCTTATCACAGACTGTATGACAGCGGGTGGATTGGAAGACGGCGACTACATGTTGGGAGAATTCCCAGTTGTCGTTGCAAATGGAACTGCTCGTCTCAAATCGACAGGTAACTTGGCAGGTTCTATTCTCAAACTCAAAGACGGTTTGAAAAATGTTGTCGACTGGAACATTGCCTCTCCACACGAAGCAGTTATGATGGCAAGCTTTAACCCAGCAAAATCTGTTCACATTGATGATGTTTGTGGACAAATCCGTGAAGGCTATGACGCGGACTTTATCGTACTAGATAAAGATTTAGAATTGGTAGCAACCTACCTAGATGGCGTGAAACGTTATCAAGCATAAGAGAGAAAGCAGAAGTTAAAGACTGATTTCTTTTCAGGTTTTATAAAGAATCAATTGCACCCCAAAAGTTAGATTTTTTCCGACTAACTTTCGGGGTGTTTTCGTTGTGTGTGAAACAGAACTAACTTCTCTGGATAAATTATTTATCTAACTTTTTTTGGGAGTACTGTTATGAAAATTTTTTAATTTCCTTAAACTCATTCTTTTTCTATAGGTAAATCTCCTTAAATGAGTAGTAAAAGTACAAATAAGAAAATTTTTTGTTGTCTTGAAGTGGCTTCCTTTTGTCTTTAGAAAATACCTCTAAATATGGTAAAATAGTAGGAGAATAATGTGAGGAAAATGAATGTCAAATAGTTTTGAAATTTTGATGAATCAACTTGGGATGCCTGATGAAATGAGACAGGCATCTGCTTTATCACATGCTGATATTGAACGAGTTGTGGTTCATAAAATTAGTAAGGTATGGGAGTTTCATTTCGTATTTTCTAATATTTTACCGATTGAAATCTTTTTAGAAATAAAGAAAGGTTTGAGGGAAGAATTTTCTAAGACAGGCAATAAAGCTGTTTTTGAAATTAAGGCTCTGTCTCAAGATTTTTCAAACCAACTCTTGCAAGCCTATTATAGAGAGGCTTTTTCTGAGGGTCCATGTGCTAGTCAAGGCTTTAAATCTCTTTATCAAAATCTGCAAGTTCGTGCTGAGGGCAATCAACTCTTTATTGAAGGCTCGGAGGCGATTGATAAGGAACACTTTAAGAAAAATCACCTTCCTAATTTAGCTAAACAACTTGAAAAATTTGGCTTTCCAACTTTTAACTGTCAAGTAGAGAAAAATGATGTGCTGACTCAAGAGCAAGAAGAAGCCTTTCATGCTGAAAATGAGCAGATTGTTCAAGCTGCCAATGAGGAAGCGCTCCGTGCGATGGAGCAGCTGGAACAGATGGCACCTCCTCCAGCAGAAGAGAAACCAGCCTTTGATTTTCAGGCCAAAAAAGCTGCAGCTAAACCGAAGTTGGACAAGGCGGAGATTACTCCTATGATCGAAGTGAAGACTGAGGAAAATCGTCTGGTCTTTGAAGGGGTTGTTTTTGATGTGGAGCAAAAAGTGACTAGAACAGGGCGCGTTTTGATCAACTTTAAAATGACCGACTACACTTCAAGTTTTTCTATGCAAAAGTGGGTTAAAAATGAGGAAGAGGCCCAGAAGTTTGACCTAATCAAGAAAAATTCTTGGCTCCGAGTCCGTGGGAATGTGGAGATGAATAACTTCACACGTGATTTGACTATGAACGTGCAAGACGTGCAGGAAGTTGTTCACTATGAGCGGAAGGATTTGATGCCAGAAGGTGAGCGCCGGGTTGAGTTTCATGCTCATACTAACATGTCGACCATGGATGCACTACCCGAGGTAGAAGAGATCGTTGCGACAGCTGCTAAGTGGGGACACAAGGCGGTTGCCATCACGGACCATGGAAATGTTCAGTCCTTCCCACACGGCTATAAGGCGGCTAAGAAAGCAGGAATCCAGCTGATCTATGGTATGGAAGCCAATATCGTGGAGGATCGTGTCCCTATCGTCTACAACGAAGTGGAGATGGACTTGTCAGAAGCAACCTATGTGGTCTTTGACGTGGAAACGACGGGGCTATCAGCCATCTATAATGACTTGATTCAGGTTGCGGCTTCTAAGATGTACAAGGGGAATGTTATTGCTGAATTTGATGAATTTATCAATCCTGGACATCCATTATCAGCCTTTACTACTGAGTTGACTGGTATTACAGATGATCATGTCAAAAATGCCAAACCACTAGAACAAGTTTTGCAAGAATTCCAAGAATTCTGCAAGGATACGGTCCTAGTTGCCCATAATGCGACCTTTGACGTTGGCTTTATGAATGCCAATTATGAGCGTCATGGTCTGCCAAAGATTAGTCAGCCAGTTATTGATACGCTGGAGTTTGCTAGAAACCTCTATCCTGAGTACAAACGTCATGGTTTGGGACCTTTGACCAAGCGCTTTGGTGTGGCTCTAGAACATCACCACATGGCCAACTACGATGCGGAAGCTACAGGTCGTCTGCTCTTTATCTTTATCAAAGAGGTAGCAGAAAAACATGGTGTGACCGATCTAGTTAGACTTAATATTGATTTGATTAGTCCAGATTCTTATAAAAAAGCTCGGATCAAGCATGCGACCATCTATGTCAAGAATCAGGTAGGTCTAAAAAATATCTTTAAGCTGGTTTCCTTGTCTAATACCAAGTACTTTGAAGGAGTACCACGGATTCCAAGAACGGTTCTAGATGCCCATCGGGAAGGTTTGATTTTAGGTTCGGCTTGCTCTGAAGGTGAAGTTTTTGATGCAGTCGTTTCCCAAGGTGTGGATGCGGCGGTTGAGGTAGCCAAGTATTACGACTTTATTGAGATCATGCCACCAGCTATCTATGCTCCATTGATTGCTAAGGAACAGGTCAAGGATATGGAGGAACTCCAGACCATTATCAAAAGTTTGATAGAAGTTGGAGACCGTCTTGGTAAGCCCGTTCTGGCTACGGGAAATGTCCACTATATCGAACCGGAAGAAGAAATTTATCGTGAAATTATCGTCCGTAGTTTAGGACAGGGGGCTATGATTAACCGGACTATTGGTCATGGCGAACATGCCCAACCAGCACCACTTCCCAAGGCTCATTTTAGAACGACCAATGAAATGTTGGATGAATTTGCCTTCTTGGGAGAGGAACTGGCACGTAAACTGGTTATTGAAAACACCAATGCCTTGGCAGAAACCTTTGAACCTGTTGAAGTTGTAAAAGGTGACTTGTACACGCCTTTCATCGACAAGGCTGAAGAAACGGTTGCTGAGTTGACCTATAAGAAAGCTTTTGAGATTTATGGAAATCCGCTACCAGATATCGTTGATTTGCGGATTGAAAAAGAATTAACTTCTATTCTGGGGAATGGATTTGCCGTGATTTATCTGGCTTCCCAGATGCTGGTACAACGTTCCAATGAACGGGGTTACTTGGTGGGTTCTCGTGGGTCTGTCGGATCTAGTTTTGTTGCGACCATGATTGGGATTACCGAGGTTAATCCTCTCTCTCCTCACTATGTCTGTGGGAAGTGTCAATACAGTGAATTTATCACAGATGGTTCTTATGGTTCAGGTTTTGATATGCCTAATAAGGACTGTCCAAACTGTGGCCACAAACTCAGCAAAAATGGGCAGGATATTCCGTTTGAGACCTTCCTCGGTTTTGATGGGGACAAGGTTCCCGATATTGACTTGAACTTCTCGGGAGAAGACCAGCCTAGCGCTCATTTGGATGTACGTGATATCTTTGGTGAGGAATATGCCTTCCGTGCAGGAACGGTTGGTACGGTGGCTGCCAAGACTGCCTATGGTTTTGTAAAGGGCTATGAGCGTGATTACGGGAAGTTTTATCGTGATGCAGAGGTGGAGCGGCTAGCTCAAGGTGCTGCTGGTGTCAAGCGGACAACGGGCCAACACCCCGGAGGAATCGTTGTTATTCCTAACTACATGGATGTCTACGACTTTACGCCTGTTCAGTATCCAGCGGATGACGTGACGGCTGAATGGCAAACGACTCACTTTAACTTCCACGATATCGATGAGAATGTCCTCAAACTTGATGTACTGGGACATGATGATCCGACCATGATTCGGAAATTGCAGGACTTGTCTGGGATTGACCCTAATGAAATCCCTATGGATGACGAAGGCGTGATGGCCCTCTTTTCTGGGACTGATGTGCTAGGGGTGACTCCTGAACAAATCGGAACGCCAACGGGCATGCTGGGGATTCCAGAATTTGGAACCAACTTTGTACGTGGGATGGTAGATGAGACGCATCCGACGACTTTTGCGGAGTTGTTACAGTTATCTGGATTGTCTCACGGTACTGATGTCTGGTTGGGAAATGCCCAGGATCTGATCAAACAAGGGATTGCGGACCTATCAACCGTTATCGGTTGTCGGGACGATATCATGGTTTACCTCATGCATGCTGGGCTCGAGCCTAAGATGGCCTTTACTATCATGGAACGGGTGCGTAAGGGTTTGTGGCTGAAGATTTCCGAAGAGGAGCGAAATGGCTATATCGAAGCCATGAAGGCCAATAAGGTTCCAGAGTGGTATATCGAGTCCTGTGGGAAAATCAAGTATATGTTCCCTAAAGCCCATGCGGCAGCCTACGTTATGATGGCCTTGCGTGTGGCCTACTTCAAGGTTCACCATCCCATTTATTATTACTGTGCTTACTTCTCCATCCGTGCTAAGGCTTTTGATATCAAGACCATGGGTGCGGGCTTGGATGCCATCAAGCGCAGAATGGAAGAAATCGCTGAAAAACGGAAGAATAATGAAGCCTCTAATGTGGAAATTGACCTCTATACAACTCTTGAGATTGTCAATGAGATGTGGGAGCGTGGTTTCAAGTTTGGAAAACTCGATCTCTACCGTAGTCAGGCGACAGAGTTCCTCATCGATGGGGATACCCTCATCCCGCCATTTGTAGCAATGGATGGTCTGGGAGAGAACGTTGCCAAGCAGTTGGTACGAGCGCGTGAAGAGGGAGAATTCCTCTCCAAAACAGAACTACGCAAACGCGGTGGACTTTCATCAACCTTGGTTGAAAAGATGGATGAAATGGGGATTCTTGGCAATATGCCCGAGGATAACCAGTTGAGTTTGTTTGATGATTTGTTTTAAAAAATTGCTTATTTTGATCAAGTGGACAAAATATGTCCACTTGATTTGTTATAATTCTCTTAAAAATAATAGAAAAGAGAGTATAATATGGTGAATCAAGAAATTTTAAATTCTAATGTGTCAATTGAAGAGGAAATTTATAATTTTGAAAAAGGCTTGAAAGATGATGGGAATGATTGGACCGGATTCCCACAAATAGACTTAAAAGAAGATTCTCAATGTATTTACATTTGCGGTATTTCAGAGACTGATAGATGGCATTTGTTTTATTATACGTTAACTAAAATAAAACCTGTTACTCCAATAGCATCACTTGCATATTATCGAGTGAGAGATAATTTGATTTTTTCTAAACATAGTCAATGGATGAAACTGCAAATGGGGTATACAGAGTATGATTTGATTTTTCTGGATGGAGTTCAATTTTTGGGAGAGGCTGATCAAAGGGTACAGGAATACTGGATGCAGCGATTCAAAGAGAGTAAGAAAAGAAACAAACTCTTCATTGTATATTCAGACTGCTTACCCGAAGACTTAAAAAATATGCCTGAATCCGTAGTTGAGTTCTTCGAATCTGGCATAGTGGTACAGTTGAAATCATCTAAGGGCTAGTTTATTTTGCTTTAATCGTTTTGAATATAAAGTGCTAGTTAGACTATAGAAGTGATAATAATGTACTAGAAATAGTATTGTTTGAATAATATGTAGAAGGACTGGAAATGAATGATCAAGAGAGACTGCTAACGATTTTTTTACGTTTACAGTTTGGGACTCCGTTAGGAAAAAAGCAACTGGCTCAGGAATTTGAGGTTAGTGAAAAGACGATACAGAGAGATTTTTCGCTACTCCGTGATATTTTATCTAGTCACACCAGTTATAGTGGAGATTTACTTTATAACCGTAAAACGAATAAGTATTGTTTAGCAAGTAAGTCAGTTTTTAATAAAAAGGATATTCTCGTTATTTCAAAGATTTTATTGGAAAATCGAGCACTGAATAGACCAGAAATTGCTAGCTTACTACATAATTTACTGGTCTTAGTTCCCCGTGATGATCGGAAAGAAATCGAGCAGATTATTGGAAGTGAAAAGCTGAACTATGCTCCCTTAACGGATCAACAAAATAGAATAGAGAAAATTTGGAATTTATCAGAAGCTATTTTGCATGAACAGGTTCTAGATATTATCTATCAAAAACCTTATTCTGAGTCTTCTAAGAGGCAGACTGTTTTGCCAGTCTCTCTTTATTATGATAGTCATTATTTCTATCTAGTTGTCTACCAGTTGAAACATGCTACTTATATTACTTTAAGAGTAGACCGTATCGAGTCATGGTCTCTTAGTGATATAGAGAAACCCTCTATTTCTTATCGAGATAAATTTAGAGATGGCGACATTCGTAACGAGAGAGTGGATGCTTTTATCGGGAAGAAAATCAGTATTGAGATCGAGTATTTGAATGATCCGACTATTGTGATGGATCAATTTCCAAATGCAAAAATAGTTGGGAAAAATGGTAGCTGGACTCATTTTCAGTTTGAAAGTCAGCATACACCGGGTCTTAAACGCTGGTTGCTGGGACAAGGGGAAGCAGTTACTGTTTTATCTCCTCGGATTTTAGTAGAGGATATGAAGCGAACAGTTCAAGAAATGATAGATAAATATAAATGAGGATAAAATGACTATTCAATTTACTTCTAAAAAGGTTAGAGAACTATTGAAAGAAGGGGACTTGCGGATTCCTTCTTATCAAAGACCTTATAAATGGAACAGAAAACATATCCGTAATCTTTTTTATGATTTACGAGATGCTATGGGGAAAAGGGAATATCAGATTGGTTCCGTTATCCTGCATGAAAATGATGGACACTTAGATATTGTCGATGGACAGCAACGGCTAATTTCAATTTCCTTGTTTCTGCATTTATTAGATGATTTAGGGAATTATAAGGGTGCTAATCAACTGTTGAGTGCTGAATTTGGAGAGATATCTTGCTATCATGCGAGTGAAAATTATAATGAGTGGAAAAATTTAACTCAATTAGTTGGCGAAAATGAGGCAAAAGATATTTGCAACTTTTTATTGGAAAATTGTTCTATCTCCGTGATTACTATGCCACAGGAACGATTGTCTGAAGCCTTTCAGTTATTTGATTCTCAGAATAATCGTGGAAAATCTTTAGAACCTCATGATTTGCTCAAAGCCTATCATCTTCGCAAGGAAGATTCCGAAGATGAAAAGATTGTTGAAAAGTGGGAGCAATTTGTAGAAGATAAAGATTTAAGTCTCAAAGAGTTGTTTGATAAACATCTTTTCCGTATGAGACGTTGGTCTCGAGGAGAAACAGGATTAACAAACAAGCGTTATGGATCTTATCTCCGTTTTACAGAAGATTTTATTGACGATTTTAAAGGCGTTGATTTGAATCAGAACTTTCCATATTTAGAATTGTATCGTCATATTGAAAAACTCCCCATGTCCATTACTATGCCAATCATTGATGGAAGTAAATTTTTTGAGTATATTGAATCTGCTCATGAAACTATTAAAGAACATAAAGATTTTTTAAATGCAGAGTTAGGATTTTCTGATGAACCTGAAGGAGAAGAAAAAAATTTAGCTTACCCAGAAGGTATGTTAAACATTTACAATAGCTCAAAAGGACGCTATCTCAAATGTCACAATATATTCCTAAATATTTGCTCGCTTTTCGCAGATAGATTTGGAAAAGAGGAGCTATCAAAGGAGATAGTAGAGACTTTGTTTATTTGGTCTTACTACCCTCGAGTTAAGTCTAAAGCCATATATGATGCAACTATTGGGAACTATGCCGCTGGTGGAAGGTTTAGACAAAAAGAGGTTCAAAAGCTATTTCAACTTTTATCTCATGCTGTCACTCCGAATGATTTTATGGTCAAAATAGATAGAGAATTATTTGAAAATTATACTGTGGATAAGATTATAGAAGAGGAAAAAGATAAATGGTAGAAACACATATAAGCTTATCAGTTAATCGTTTATTAAATGAAGATACCTATGCCATTCCTCTTTATCAGAGAAATTTTGCCTGGACTTATGATGAAATTGAGCAGTTATTGAACGACGTAGCAGATGCTTTTCAAGAAAATAGAGAAAATTATTATATTGGAACATTAGTCATTAATAAAGAGAAAAAACTTTTCAAAATCATAGATGGACAACAACGAACAACAGCCCTTAATTTGATTGCCTTAGCTTTGAAGAATGAGTTTGGTTTTGATAGGTTGAAAGCTGTCAATCTTACTTTCCCAGCGCGGAAGAAATCAAATGAGAATATTCAAAAGCTATTTACCAAGCAAGAAATTTCAGAGGGCGATGAAAATGAGTTGACTAGAGGCTACAGACATGCTAAAGACGCATTGAAAAAAGTGTTAGAAGAGCGCCAATTGGATCCTCAGTCTTTCGTTGATTATCTTTTTGAGAATGTCATCATTTTTCGGAGTATACTTCCTGAAGATTTAGATTTGAATCTTTATTTCGAACGTTTCAACTCTCGAGGCGAACAACTAGAGTCTCATGAGATTCTCAAGGCACAAATGATGTCTAAGTTCGGTACAGATCAAGAAATGGCACAAAAATTTGCGAGAATTTGGGATGCCTGTGCAGAGTTTGATAAGCCGGTAATAAAAACTTTTCAAATCCGAAGTAGACCAAACAATACTGATGAAGAGGGGGAGAGAATTTTTGGTAAAGAATTTACTAACTTCAAATTGGAAAGTGTATTTGAGAAAATAAGAGTAAAAAAAATTGAGCAACGAAGTTTACTAGATGCAATTACTCAGACAAAATATGAAAGTAGTAGCTTAGTAAATAATGGAGCAGATATTTCAAATTATACGACTGTAATTGATTTTCCAACATTTTTGCTTCAAGTTTTTTTCATCATGGAAGGAAATGATGAAACTACATTTGACGATAAAAAATTATTGAAAATTTTTGAAATTGAACGACGAGATAGAGAATGGGTCCAACAATTTGGGCAACTACTTCTGACTATGAAGCATATATTTGATACGCTTATCGTAAAAAATGTCCAATTAGAAAATGAAACCGAATGGCAAATCAAACGAGGTAAGTATGAGACATATCAACGAAATGAAAATGGAGGATGGAAATATGTTCGAATTAATTATCAAAACAATACTTTTGACAATTTAAACAAAAACATTATCCTCCTTCAATCCATGTTTGCTGTGACCTTTACTGCTAATCGTGATAGTCGTTGGTTATATGAAATCTTGCAATTCCTGTTTAACCATATTGAAGAGTTAAATCAAACAGAATTTGCTAGTCTCTTTAAGGATTTTCTTGAAAAAATGGCAGTGAGATATGCTGAGGAAAGATTGTTTACCGAAGATAAAAGTATCAAAAAATATGGGGCAATTCCTGTTTACGCTTTTAACTTTGTAGATTATGTTTTATGGAAAAATCGTGAAGAATTGAAGAAAGATTACGATATTGAGTTTAAAGATTTTAAATTTGCTTATCGTCGCTCCATAGAGCATTGGTATCCTCAGAATCCAAATGGACATGATGGAGAGAGCCAATTACCTGCTGAGTTTTTACATTCCTTTGGCAACCTTTGTATTATTACCGATAGTCAGAACTCTAGGTTTGGCAACTCCTATCCAGAGGCTAAATTAGAGCAATGGGAAAGAGAAGGGATATTCCCCCGTCAGAGTTTAAAATTACAGATGATGGCAGAGATAACTTCTAAAAAAAATAGATGGGATATTGGTGAGATTCAATCTATGGAAAAAGAAGTGGAAAGGTATGTACAAAATTTTTGTAATAGCTAATTAAAACAAGCTTCAGTAAGCTTGTTTTTTAAAATACCAATATATGTGATATACTAGTAACGGAGGATATTTCATGAAACTAAGAATTTTTGCGGAAGACAAGCCGGCTGAGAAGGTGTTTGAATATCAATTAGAACTTGCTGATCAGACAATTCTTCTATCAACAGCGCTCTTGTCAGGTGCCATTGCTTTAGCAGGATTATTCTCTGCTTTGAAAGAAAAATAGAAAAGGAAGAATAGAATGGTTTTACCAAATTTTAAAGAGAATCTAGAAAAATATGCGAAATTATTGGTTGCGAACGGAATTAACGTGAAGCCTGGTCACACTTTGGCTCTCTCAATTGATGTGGAGCAACGTGAGTTGGCTCATTTAATCGTGAAAGAAGCTTATGCTTTGGGGGCACATGAGGTTATCGTTCAGTGGACAGATGATGTCATTAACCGTGAGAAATTTCTCCACGCACCGATGGAGCGTCTGGACAATGTGCCAGAATACAAGATTGCTGAGATGAACTATCTCTTGGAGAATAAGGCTAGCCGTCTCGGTGTCCGTTCTTCTGATCCAGGTGCCTTGAACGGTGTGGATGCTGACAAGTTGTCAGCTTCTGCTAAAGCGATGGGACTCGCTATGAAGCCAATGCGTATTGCAACGCAATCCAATAAAGTCAGCTGGACGGTAGCAGCCGCCGCTGGACTTGAGTGGGCTAAAAAAGTCTTTCCAAATGCTGCGAGCGACGAAGAAGCAGTTGATCTCCTTTGGGACCAAATCTTCAAGACTTGTCGCGTTTATGAAGCAGATCCTGTTAAGGCTTGGGAAGAACACGCTGCTATCCTCAAGAGCAAGGCAGATATGCTTAATAAAGAGCAGTTTTCAGCTCTTCACTACACAGCGCCAGGAACCGATTTGACACTTGGCTTGCCGAAGAACCACGTTTGGGAATCAGCTGGTGCTATCAATGCACAGGGAGAAGGATTCTTGCCGAATATGCCGACAGAGGAAGTATTCACAGCACCAGACTTCCGTCGCGCAGATGGTTATGTCACTTCTACAAAACCGCTTAGTTATAACGGAAATATCATCGAAGGCATTAAGGTGACCTTTAAGGATGGTCAAATCGTTGACATTACTGCTGAGAAGGGTGATCAGGTCATGAAAGACCTTGTCTTTGAAAATGTGGGTGCGCGTGCCTTGGGTGAATGTGCCTTGGTACCAGATCCAAGTCCAATTTCTCAGTCAGGCATTACCTTCTTCAACACCCTTTTTGATGAGAATGCTTCAAACCACTTGGCTATCGGTGCAGCCTATGCGACTAGCGTCGTTGGTGGTGCAGAGATGAGTGAAGAAGAGCTTGAAGCTGCGGGGCTTAACCGTTCAGATGTGCACGTGGACTTTATGATTGGTTCTAACCAAATGGATATCGATGGTATCCGTGAGGATGGAACACGTGTGCCTCTCTTCCGTAACGGAGATTGGGCAAATTAAGGAGCCAAGATGATAGGAAGTATGTTTGTTGGTCTCCTAGTGGGATTCTTGGCAGGTGCTTTGACCAATCGTGGAGAACGTATGGGATGTTTTGGAAAAATGTTCCTCGGTTGGATTGGTGCCTTTCTGGGGCACTTGCTCTTTGGAACGTGGGGGCCAGTTTTATCAGGAACAGCCATTATCCCAGCGATTTTAGGTGCCATGATTGTCTTAGCAATTTTTTGGAGACGAGGAAGTTAATTTCTTAAATCTAAAACGAAAAGGAGGTTGGTTATTGAGACGGCCTCCTTTTGATATGGTATAATGATTCTATGAGATTAGATAAATTTTTAGTTGCCTGCGCTGTGGGGAGCCGGACTGAGGTCAAAAACTTGCTCAAGGCTGGGCGCGTGACGGTAAATGGTAAAAAAGAAAAGTCAGCAAAATTGCAGATTGATGAAGAAAGAGATGAGATTCGCTTTGATGGGCAAGTGTTAGAGTATGAAGAGTTTGTCTACTACATGATGAACAAGCCCCAAGGAGTTATTTCAGCGACAGAGGATCCCAAGCACAGAACCGTGTTGGACTTGCTGGATGATATTGCTCGGAGCAAGGAAGTGTTCCCAGTAGGGCGCTTGGATATTGATACGCATGGTCTTCTGCTCTTGACCAATGATGGTCAGTTGGCTCACGCATTACTTTCACCCAAGCGTCATGTGGACAAGACTTATATGGCTCAGGTTAAGGGAATCATGACCCAAGAAGATGTGGAGACATTTGCTGAGGGTATTCCTCTCAAAGACTTTACCTGTCAACCTGCTAGACTGGAGCTTGTGTCCATAGATACAGAAAAGAATCAAAGCCAAATCCGTGTGACCATTGCAGAAGGGAAGTTTCATCAGGTCAAGCGTATGGTGGCCTATTGTGGCAAGGAAGTAGTAGACTTGCAACGTTTGACTATGGGAACTCTGATTTTAGATGAGAACTTGCAGAGAGGGGAATGGCGTCGCTTGACCAAGGAGGAATTAGAAGTTCTTCTTGCGAGTATTGCTTAATTTGGTTTATATTCAAAAAAGGTGAGGGAGAATATCCTTGCCTTTTATGTTTTTCAGTTGCTTACTTTGTGAAAAGAGTTATAATAGACTGTAGAATAAAAGGAGGAATCTATGAACGCGATTCAAGAATCATTTACTGATAAATTATTTGCCAACTATGAAGCAAATGTAAAATACCAAGCGATTGAAAATGCTGCCAGCCACAACGGAATTTTTGCAGCCCTAGAACGTCGCCAAAGCCATGTAGACAATACACCTGTTTTTTCATTGGATTTGACTAAGGACAAGGTAACCAACCAGAAAGCGTCTGGTCGTTGCTGGATGTTTGCGGCTCTCAACACCTTCCGCCACAAGCTCATCTCACAATACAAACTGGAGAATTTTGAGTTGTCACAGGCTCATACATTCTTCTGGGACAAGTATGAGAAATCCAACTGGTTCTTGGAGCAAGTCATTGAGACTGCAGACCAAGACTTGACAAGTCGTAAGGTTAAATTCCTACTTCAAACACCTCAACAAGACGGTGGTCAATGGGATATGGTCGTTTCTCTCTTTGAGAAATACGGTGTCGTGCCTAAGTCAGTTTACCCTGAGTCCGTTTCATCTAGCAACAGCCGTGAGTTAAATGCAATCCTTAACAAATTGCTTCGCCAAGATGCTCAAATCTTGCGTGACTTGCTTGCTTCTGGCGCAGACCAAGCGACTGTTCAAGCTAAGAAAGAAGACCTCTTGCAAGAAATCTTTAACTTCCTTGCTATGTCTTTAGGGCTTCCACCACGTCAGTTTGACTTTGCTTATCGCGATAAAGATAACAACTACCAAAGCGAAAAGGGCATTACACCACAAGAGTTTTACAAGAAATATGTCAATCTTCCTCTAGAAGACTACGTTTCTGTTATCAATGCTCCAACTGCTGATAAACCTTATGGCCAATCTTATACAGTTGAGATGTTGGGAAATGTGGTTGGTAGCCGTGAAGTTCGTTACATCAACGTTCCAATGGAACGCTTGAAAGAGTTGGCAATTGCTCAAATTCAAGCAGGTGAGACTGTTTGGTTTGGTTCAGATGTCGGTCAGCTCAGTAACCGTAAAGCTGGAATTCTTGCGACAGATGTTTATGACTTTGAATCAAGCATGGACATTAAACTCACTCAAGACAAGGCTGGACGTTTGGACTACAGCGAAAGCTTGATGACCCACGCTATGGTCTTGACAGGTGTTGATTTGGATGAAAATGGCAAATCAACCAAGTGGAAGGTTGAAAACTCTTGGGGAGACAAGGTCGGTACAGATGGTTACTTTGTTGCCTCAGACGCTTGGATGGACGAATACACTTACCAAATCGTTGTCCGTAAGGAATTGCTAACAGCAGAAGAACAAGCTGCTTATGATGCAGAACCAATCGTACTCGCACCATGGGATCCAATGGGAGCCTTGGCAGAATAATACTCTTCGAAAATCAAAGAGCAAACTAGGAAGCTAGCCGCA
>NZ_KV794215.1:52327-67925 GCF_001808665.1 Streptococcus sp. HMSC070B10
AAGGCGACGCTGACGTGGTTTGAATTTGATTTTCATTGAGTATAAAAGCATAGAAAAAAGGAATCAGGCTTAGAACCTGGTTCCTTTTAAGTTGCTTGATTACATGATACCGAAGAAACGAGCTGCGATACCTACTGCAAAGAGTGCAAGGATGATTGAGATAGGTGATACTTTTTTCTTAAGCAACCACATGCAAAGGAAAGTAAGGAGAAGTCCCATCAATCCTGGAATCAATGAGTTCAACTGACCTTGAAGGGTTTGTGGTTGAATCTTATCTAGGCTCAATCCCCCTAGTGCTTGACCAAGGATACCTTTCAATTCAGCACCTGATACAGGACCTTCTGGGAAGTTGATGTAGGCACCTTCAGCCAATTGTTTACCAGGAAGGTTAACAGTGAAGTTGATCGATACCCAACGTTGTACAAGGACGGCAAGAATGAACATACCAAGGATAGAAGCACCTTTAGTGATGTCTTTCAAGATACCACCAGACATGTCTTTAGTGATTTCAGAACCAGCCTTGTAACCAAACTCTTGTGTGTACCATAGGAAGGCCATACGGATAGCGTTCCATCCGAAGAAGAAGAGAAGTGGACCAACCAAGTTACCAGATGCAGCAAGTGATGCACCAAGAGCTCCAAGGATAGGACGAACTGTAAACCAGAATACTGGGTCACCGATACCAGCAAGAGGTCCCATCATACCGATTTTAACCCCTTGGATAGCAGCGTCGTCGATTTCAACACCGTTCGCACGTTCTTCTTCAAGTGCAAGAGTAACCCCCATGATTGGAGCAGCTACGTATGGGTGTGTGTTGAAGAACTCAAGGTGACGCTCAAGAGCAGCAGCTTGGTCTTCTTTAGTAGTGTACAATTTTTTGATAGCTGGGATCAATGAATAAGCCCAACCCAAGTTTTGCATACGCTCGTAGTTCCAAGAACCTTGAAGGAATTGTGAACGCCACCAAACTTTTTTACGATCTGATTTTGATAATTGAAGTTTTTCAGTCATGATTGTTCCCCTTTCTAGTAGTCTTCTAGGATATCACCGATTGGGTCGTTAGAAGTCGCAGCTCCTCCGCCACCGTTACCACCTTGTTTTGAAAGGTTAAGGTAGATGAAGGCAAGGGCAACACCGACTACACCAAGGGCAATCAAAGTCAATTGAGAAATGGCAGCAAAAGCAAAACCGATTGCGAAGAATGGCCATACTTCACGAGTTGCCATCATGTTGATAACCATAGCGTAACCAACGGCAACGACCATAGCACCACCGACAGCCATACCACCGTTCAGCCAGTCTGGCATCAATTTAAGAGCATCTTGAACGGCAGAAGCTGGGATAGCGATAAGGAAGGCAGCAGGGATAGCAATACGAAGACCTTGAAGAAGAAGTGCGATAAAGTGAGCACGTTCAACAGCCGCAATATTTCCTTCTTTAGCAGCAGCATCTGCAGTGTGAACCAAACCAACTGAGATTGTACGAACAATCATTGTCAAGAAAAGTCCAGCTACGGCAAGAGGGATAGCTGTTGCTGTTGCAACGGCGATACCTTCAGTAGTAAAGTTACCACCTTTGATCAAGATGATTGCTGCGGCAACAGATGCAAGAGCAGCGTCAGGAGCTACGGCAGCTCCGATATTTGCCCAACCAAGGGCAATCATTTGAAGTGATCCACCAAGCATAACCCCTGCTTCGAGGTTACCAGTTGCAAGTCCGATAAGGGTACATGCGACGATTGGTTGATGGAATTGGAATTGGTCGAGGATACCTTCAAGACCTGCAAGGAAGGCAACAACTACAACCAAGACAGCAGAAATAATTGAAATATCTGACATGGTTTTATTCCTTTTCTATTTAATGATAATAAAGTGAAAAATTTTCTTAGGATTCTTCTATAGTTTAATGTCTATTATTGAACGTTGGCTTTGTTAATCAAGTCAAACAAATCTTTTTTCGTGTCGTTTGGTACTTTACGTACGTCAAATTCAACACCGAGGTCACGCATTTTTTCAAATGTAGCAACGTCATCTTTGTCCATAGACAAAACGTTGTTGACCATTGTTTTACCTGTTGAGTGAGCCATTGATCCTACGTTAAGGGTCTTGATTGGCACGCCACCTTCGATTGCACGAAGGGCATCTTGAGGTGTTTCAAACAAGATAAGGGCATGTGTTTCTCCAAAGCGTGGGTCTTTTGAAACCTCGATCAATTTTTGAATTGGAACCACATTGGCTCTGACATTATTTGGAGCTGCTTGTTTAATCAATTCTTTACGAAGATCGTCGTTGGCAACGTTATCTGAAGCAACGATGATACGGTCTGCTTTTGAATCTGGAGTCCAAGCAGTTGCAACCTGACCGTGAAGTAGACGAGTGTCTAAGCGAGCAAGGTTGATTTTGAGTTTCCCATCACCGATAACAGTTCCTTCTGGAATCGCAGCTTGGGCAACTGGAGCAGCTGCAACGCTTGCTACTTCCTCAACTGGGTTTAGCTCTTCTGGAAGAGCTTTGATGCCATCTTTGGCTTCTTTAATGATATTCGCAGCGACTTTTTCTACACCTGCAGCAGCGTCCATCAGGCGCTCTGTATAGGCTTGAATTAACATCGGTAAGTTCAGTCCTGTGATGATGGCAAACTTACGCTCAGGATTTTCTCCCATCACGCGGCTAGCTTGGTTAAATGGAGATCCACTCCAAAGGTCAGCCAAAACTAGAACCTCATCCTCTGCGTCAAATGCAGCAACAGCGTTATTAAACTTAGCGTATAGATCATCAGGACCTTCATTTGGCATAAAGGTTACAACTTGAACCTTTTCTTGTTCACCAAAGATCATAGATCCTGACTGATGAATACCCGCAGCAAATTCGCCGTGGCTCGCAATAATGATTCCGATACTCATTATTGTCATTCCTCCTTTTTGTTGTTTCAGTTTTCTTTTAAGAAAACTTTAAGACTTTTTAAGTATAAACCGTTTTCATCTAAAAATCAACTATTTATCATAAAATAATTAAAAAGATTACATCTGAAAATATTGATATATTGAGTTTTAGAGAAGTTTTTTTGAATCCTTATTAAAAAATTTAATATAAAAAAGTTGGAAGCGCATTCCAACTTTTAAAATAGGTTTTTATTAGATTAGTGGGTGAAGTCGAGTACCATACGTCCTTGGATTTGACCTTTTTCCATTTCGTCGAAAATAGCTACGGCATCTTCGACTGGGCGTTTTTGAACAACTGGAACTACCAAACCTTCTGCACCGAATTGGAAGGCTTCTTCCAAGTCTTTACGAGTTCCAACAAGAGAACCGATGACTTGGATTCCATCTAGAACGGTTTTTACGATACTTAGTTCCATCATTTCAGAAGGAAGACCAACAGCGACTACGCGACCACCGGCACGAACTGAGTCAACAGCCTGATTGAAGGCAACTTTAGATACAGCAGTTACGACAGCTGAATGAGCTCCACCATCAGTTTTTTCCTTGATGAGTCCAGGTACATCATCAACTTCTAGGCCGTTAATAACGATATCAGCACCGACCTCTTTTGCAAGGGCAAGTTTGTCGTTATTGATATCAACTGCGATGACATGAGCATTGAATACTTTTTTAGCGTATTGAACAGCTAGGTTACCAAGTCCACCAGCACCGTAAAGAACAACCCATTGGCCTGGTTCAACTTTTGCTTCTTTAATAGCTTTATAGGTTGTTACACCAGCACATGTGATAGAAGAGGCTTGGGCTGGATCAAGTCCGTCAGGAACTTTGACAGCATAGTCTGCAGTTACAATACATTGTTCAGCCATACCACCATCTACTGAGTAGCCAGCATTTTTCACTGTACGGCAAAGAGTTTCACGGCCAGTTGTACAGTATTCGCAAGTACCACATCCTTCAAAGAACCAAGCAACGCTGACGCGGTCACCGACTTTAAGGCTTTTAACATCTGGGGCAATTTCTTTAACGATACCAACACCTTCGTGTCCTAGGACGCGTCCTGGTACTTGACCAAAGTCACCATGGGCAACGTGGAGGTCAGTGTGGCAAACACCACAGTATTCAATCTCTACAAGTGCTTCTCCAGTTTCAAGTGGACGGAGTACTTTTTCTTCAACAGCAACACCAGTGCTTTCTGGATTTACAACAACAGCTTTCATAGCTATCCTCCTTGATATTAACTGAGAGCAGGAGAAACAGGACTGGATTGATTTTGTGTCAACAGAGTCGAGTATGACGAGCTCTCTTGTATTTATATGTGAAGTATATCACAAAAGAAAGCCTTTTCCAAGGTTTTGGAGGCAAAAAATAGAACAATCGATTAACTGGTTGATGAGACTGTGAAAAGAGCACAAAGACCAGCTTGCAAGCTGGTCAGAATGGACTATAAGAATAAATCTTGCAGGGTTTTGGCAACCCCGTCTTGGTCATTTGTCAGGGAAATTTGCTCATCCGCATAAGGGAGTAGCTCTGGGTTGGCATTTTTCATGGCATAGCCCTTTCCAGCAAAAGCGAGCATTTCGGTATCATTGTGTTCATCTCCAAAGGCAATCAAATCCTTTTTGTCGCGGTTCATTACCTTGAGCAAGTAGTCCAAAGCAAAGGCCTTGTTGACTCCTTTTGGGGTACACTCAAGGATATTGAGCGGACCACCCCAAGTATTGATAGACAGTTGATGCTGGTAGAAGGCGTTCATTTCTTTTGCAAGGGCATACTTGTCACTGGCTCTGGTCTGCAGCAGAATACAGTTAGGATCTTTGGTGACTAACTCAGGCTGGAATTGATCTTCGGGTTGGAATGCTTCCACACCAAATAGTTTGGGATTGGCAATTTCTTCATTAGGATTTGTAATGTAGAATTTTTTACGATATTCTCCAGCGATAAAATCGGCTTGAATGTCCTCTGAACGTTGAACCATGTCTAGCAGATATTTTTTGTCTACAGTTAGACACTTTTCAAAATCCCAAACTTGGTCTGGTAAATGAGTAAGGGAACCGTTGAAATTAATCATAGGAGTGTCTAAGCCCAGTTCACGGTAAAAATCTTTTGACATACGGTAAGGGCGACCTGTCGTAATAATAACCTGATGGCCTTTTTCAACAACTTTTTTTATGGTTTCTTTTGTAAAGTCAGAAATTTGACTGTCTGAGTTGAGCAGGGTTCCATCCAAATCAACTGCAATAATTTTTTTCGTCATAGGGACCTTTCTAGTGTCTTTTCAGATAAGATGTCTACTATTATAACAGAAAGCAGGCAGAAAAGCAGAGTCCAAACAAAAAATGAAATTTCATCAAATTCTTAAATAAATCAAACAAAGATATTGAAAAAGTGAATGATAAATGATATAATTCTATTATTGTTCGTAAAAATTAAAAGGAGATTGATAATGGACAAATTATTTAAACTAAAAGAGAACGGTACAGACGTTCGTACAGAGGTTCTCGCTGGTTTAACAACTTTCTTTGCAATGAGCTATATTCTCTTTGTAAACCCACAAATTCTTTCACAAACAGGGATGCCTGCTCAGGGTGTCTTCTTAGCGACGATTATTGGTGCAGTAGCTGGTACCTTGATGATGGCTTTTTACGCTAACTTACCTTATGCCCAAGCACCAGGTATGGGACTAAATGCCTTCTTTACCTTTACAGTCGTATTTGGACTTGGTTATTCTTGGCAAGAAGCCTTAGCTATGGTCTTCATCTGTGGTGTCATCTCATTGATTATTACCTTGACAAATGTTCGTAAAATGATCATTGAATCGATTCCAAATGCCCTTCGCTCAGCTATTTCAGCCGGTATCGGTGTCTTCCTTGCCTATGTAGGGATTAAGAATGCTGGACTTTTGAAATTTACGATTGATCCAGGTAACTATACTGTTGTAGGAGAAGGGGCTGACAAAGCTAAAGCAACGATTGCAGCGAACTCTTCAGCGGTTCCAGGATTAGTTGACTTTAATAATCCAGCTGTTTTGGTGGCTCTTGCAGGACTTGCTATCACAATCTTCTTTGTTATCAAAGGAATTAAAGGGGGAATTATCCTCTCTATCTTGACAACAACTGTTCTTGCTATCGCAGTTGGTTTGGTAGATTTGTCTAGTATCGATTTTGCTAATAACCATGTTGGTGCAGCCTTTGAAGATTTGAAGGTAGTTTTTGGTGCAGCTCTTGGTTCAGAAGGTTTGGGAGCTTTGATTTCAGATACAGCTCGCTTGCCTGAAACTCTGATGGCCATTCTAGCCTTCTCATTGACAGATATTTTTGACACGATTGGTACCTTGATCGGTACAGGTGAAAAAGTTGGTATCGTAGCGACAAATGGTGAAAACCACCAATCAGCTAAGTTGGACAAGGCTCTTTACTCTGACTTGATTGGTACTTCAATTGGCGCCATCGCTGGTACTTCGAACGTAACGACTTATGTTGAGTCTGCTGCTGGTATCGGTGCAGGTGGACGTACTGGTTTGACAGCCTTGGTCGTGGCAATTTGTTTTGCGATCTCAAGCTTCTTTAGCCCACTGTTAGCTATCGTACCTTCATCTGCTACAGCTCCAATCTTGATTATTGTTGGAATTATGATGCTTGGTAGCTTGAAAAATATCCATTGGGACGATATGGCTGAAGCGGTTCCTGCTTTCTTCACATCTATCTTTATGGGATTCAGCTACTCTATCACTCAAGGGATTGCAGTTGGTTTCTTGACTTACACTTTGACTAAGCTTGTCAAAGGTCAAGCTAAAGATGTTCATGTCATGATTTGGATTTTGGATGCCTTATTTATCCTTAACTATATTAGCATGGCCTTATAATAGGATTACCCAGGGGGATTTTTCCCCTTTTTTAATACCAAGGAGATAGGTGATGAAAGAGAAAAATATGTGGAAAGAATTATTGAATCGTGTAGGTTGGTTGTTAATCTTTTTGCTGGCGACAATTTTATATCAGATTCCTATAGGGGTTACTGCTATTTTAACTTTAAATGCAGTACCACTGTTGCAGTCAGGACTGATAGTTGCTGGTATTTCGATTGTAGTTCTGGCACTATTTATTATTGGAGCTCGTAAAACGCAGTTAGCAAGTTTTAATTTTTCTTTTTTTAGAGCGAAGGATTTGGCACGTTTGGGCTTGAGTTATTTAGTTATTATCGGGTCAAATATACTTGGTTCTATCTTGTTACAACTGTCAAATGAGACGACAACAAGTAACCAGTCTCAGATTAACGATATGGTTCAGAATAGTTCTCTGATTTCCAGTTTCTTCTTGCTGGCTTTGCTTGCTCCGATTTGTGAGGAAATCTTGTGCCGTGGGATTGTTCCTAAAAAGATTTTCCGAGGAAAGGAGAACTTGGGATTTGTAGTCGGTACGATTGTGTTTGCTTTATTGCATCAACCAAGTAATTTACCTTCTTTATTGATTTATGGAGGTATGTCGACAGTTCTATCTTGGACGGCTTACAAGACCCAACGTTTGGAAATGTCTATCTTACTTCACATGATTGTGAATGGGGTTGCTTTCTGTTTGTTGGCTCTCGTGGTGATTTTGAGTCGGACATTAGGGATTTCTGTTTAAGATTTTTGACAATTGCTTACTTGTTTCTACTGGGAAAAAGATGAATGCAATCGTGTCCATCTTTTTCTTTTTATGGTAAAATAGAGAAATAATATGGTGAAAAGCCTTGAGGGAGTGACCGATATGTCAAGTAAAGCCAATCATGCAAAGACAGCTATTTGCGGAATTATCAATGTAACCCCAGACTCCTTTTCGGACGGTGGTCAATTTTTTGCTCTTGAGCAGGCACTCCAGCAGGCTCGTAAATTGATAGCAGAAGGAGCCAGCATGCTAGATATCGGTGGAGAATCGACTCGGCCGGGAAGTAGCTATGTTGAGATAGAAGAGGAAATCCAGCGTGTTGTTCCAGTAATCAAAGCTATTCGCAAGGAAAGTGATGTCCTCATCTCTATTGATACTTGGAAAAGTCAGGTGGCAGAGGCTGTTTTGGCTGCTGGTGCTAATCTAGTCAATGATATCACTGGTCTCATGGGTGATGAAAAAATGGCGGATGTGGTTGCTAAGGCTGGTGCGAAAGTAGTCATTATGTTTAATCCAGTCATGGCGCGACCTCAGCATCCTAGCTCGCTCATATTTCCTCATTTTGGTTTTGGTCAAGCTTTTACAGAGGAAGAGTTAGCTGACTTTGAAAAAATGCCAATCGAAGACTTGATGGAGGCTTTCTTTGATAGAGCCTTAGCGAGAGCAGAGGAAGCTGGTATTGCACTAGAAAATATCCTGTTGGATCCAGGAATTGGCTTTGGTCTGACCAAGAAAGAAAATTTGCTTCTTTTACGGGACCTGGATAAACTCCATCAGAAGGGCTATCCAATCTTTCTTGGAGTGTCGCGCAAGCGGTTTGTCATCAATATCCTTGAAGAAAGTGGGTTTGAGGTCAATCCTGAGACAGAGCTTGGTTTCCGAAATCGGGACACAGCTTCGGCTCATGTAACTAGTATCGCTGCGAGACAGGGTGTAGAAGTGGTGCGCGTGCATGATGTAGCTAGTCACAGGATGGCAGTTGAAATTGCCTCCGCCATTCGTCTGGCTGATGAAGCGGAAAATCTAGATTTAAAACAATATAAATAAGATGAAAGAAATTCAAAACAATCAGTGGATTGCCCACTATCGGACGGACCAACCGCATTTTGGCTTGGAACGAATGGTGGAACTATTAGCTTTGCGTGGCAATCCCCATCTCAAACTCAAGGTCATCCATATCGGAGGGACCAATGGCAAGGGTTCGACCATTGCTTTTTTGAAAAATATGTTGGAAAAGCTAGGGCTGAGAGTTGGCGTGTTTAGCTCGCCCTATCTCATTCATTATACAGACCAGATTAGCATCAATGGGGAATCTATCCCAGAGGCTAGACTAGAAGCTCTCATGGTGGACTATCAGTCTTTGCTTGAGGGGGAATCGGCTGCCAATTTGCAGGGGACAACTGAATTTGAGATAATTACAGCTATAGCCTATGACTACTTTGCTTCAGAGCAAGTAGATGTGGCTATCATGGAAGTCGGCATGGGTGGACTTTTGGATAGTACCAATGTCTGCCATCCCATTTTAACAGGCATCACGACTATTGGATTGGACCATGTAGCCCTACTTGGTGACACCTTGGAAGCTATAGCAGAGCAGAAAGCTGGTATTATCAAACAAGGTATTCCCTTGGTGACAGGTCGTATCGCTCCAGAAGCTTTGGTTGTCATTGACGCTATTGCGGAAGGGAAAGATGCGCCGAGACTTGCCTACGGGGCAGATTATCAAGTTAGTCACCAAGAGAGTGTGGTAACAGGTGAAGTCTTTGACTATACAAGTGTTGTCAGACAAGGTCGCTTCCAGACTGGCCTGCTTGGTTTGCACCAGATAGAGAATGCTGGGATGGCTATAGCTTTACTTGATACTTTTTGTCAAGAAGATGGTCGAGAGTTACCAGCTAATACTTTGCTTGCTCAAGCCTTGGAAGAAACAAGTTGGTCGGGGCGTTTGGAAATCGTGTCAAGAGATCCCTTGATGATTTTGGATGGAGCCCACAATCCCCATGCTATCAAGGCTTTATTAGCAACCTTGCAAGAACGCTTTGCGGATTATCGTAAGGAAATCCTCTTTACTTGTATCAAAACCAAGGCCTTGGAGGATATGTTGGACTTGTTGGAGCAAATCCAAGATACCGAGGTTACCCTGACACATTTTGACGATAGTCGGGCGACTGATGAAAAAGTGCTGAAAGAGGCAGCCAAGTCTAGAAATCTCAGCCATCAGGGTTGGCAGGATTTTCTAGAGCAGAAATTGACAGATAAAAAAGAAGAGAAAAAAACAGTTAGGATTGTCACAGGTTCCTTGTATTTCTTGAGCCAAGTGAGAGCCTATCTGATGGAGAGGAAAAACGAAAATGGATACACAAAAGATTGAAGCAGCTGTAAAAATGATTATTGAGGCTGTCGGAGAGGACGTTAATCGCGAGGGCTTGCAGGAAACACCTGCTCGTGTCGCTCGTATGTACCAAGAGATTTTTTCAGGTCTTGGTCAAACAGCGGAGGAACATTTGTCAAAATCCTTTGAGATTATTGACGATAATATGGTGGTAGAAAAGGATATTTTTTTCCATACCATGTGTGAACACCACTTCTTGCCATTTTATGGTAGAGCGCATATTGCCTATATTCCAGATGGTCGAGTGGCAGGTTTGTCTAAGCTAGCCCGTACGGTTGAAGTTTATTCGAAAAAGCCGCAAATTCAAGAACGTTTGAATATCGAAGTGGCCGATGCCTTGATGGACTATCTAGGTGCTAAAGGAGCCTTTGTTGTCATTGAGGCGGAACATATGTGTATGAGCATGCGTGGTGTCAGAAAACCAGGCACTGCAACCTTGACGACAGTAGCTCGTGGTCTATTTGAAACAGATAAGGACCTCCGAAATCAGGCTTATCGTTTAATGGGACTATAAAAGAATCCGCTTTGGGCGGATTTTTCTAGAAAGGAATCATTATGGATCAACTGCAGATTAAGGATTTGGAAATTTTTGCCTATCATGGTCTTTTTCCTAGTGAGAAGGAATTGGGGCAAAAATTTATCGTTTCAGCCATCTTATCTTATGATATGACCAAGGCGGCTACAGACTTGGATTTGACGGCCTCTGTCCATTACGGAGAATTGTGTCAGCAGTGGACGACTTGGTTTCAGGAAACAACTGAGGACTTGATTGAAACGGTAGCCTACAAACTGGTAGAACGTACCTTTGAGGCTTATCCTCTTGTCCAAGAAATTAAGCTGGAACTGAAAAAACCTTGGGCGCCAGTGCATTTGCCACTAGATACTTGCTCGGTAACCATTCATCGCCGCAAGCAACGGGCCTTTATCGCCCTAGGAAGTAATATGGGAGATAAACAAGTAAACTTGAAACAAGCCATTGAGAAAATGCGAAATCGAGGTATCCATATTCTCAAAGAGTCCAGTGTCTTGACGACGGAGCCTTGGGGAGGTGTCGAGCAAGATAGCTTTGCTAATCAAGTGGTTGAGGTTGAAACCTGGTTGCCCGCCCCAGTTCTATTAGAGACCTTGTTAGCCATTGAGTCAGAGATGGGAAGGGTGCGAGAAGTGCATTGGGGACCTCGTTTGATTGATTTGGACTTGCTCTTTGTGGAGGATCAGATCCTTTATACAGACGACCTTATATTGCCTCATCCTTACATAGCGGAACGCCTTTTTGTTCTCGAGTCCTTACAGGAAATTGCGCCTCATTTCATCCATCCGACATTAAAGCAACCTATCCGTAACTTGTATAATGCTTTGAAACAATAGAAAAAACTCTAGTTTTCAGTCACTTGCAACTGAAGGCTAGAGTTTTTATACTCTTCGAAAATCTCTTCAAACCACGTCAGCGTCGCCTTACCGTAGGTATGGTTACTGACTTCGTCAGTTCTATCCACAACCTCAAAACAGTGTTTTGAGCAACCCTGCGGCTAGCTTCCTAGTTTGCTCTTTGATTTTCATTGAGTATTAAAATAGGTCATTTTCTTCTGGGAGGAGGATAGTTTCTCTACCATCCATGTCTAAAATCAAGACTCTGGGGGGATAAAGAGGGTCAAAGGGATGGTTAAAATCAAAATCAATGGCTGTAGGGAGGTGTTGACTTGAAAAGTGGAAGGTAATTTTTCCTTGGTTATTGAGCAATTGAAACTCGAGTTCTTCTTCCAATTCAAAGACATTTTTTAAGAAATGGTCGATGATATACCAAAAAGAGTCAATGACATCATCAGGCAAGCTGGTAACAATGCCAAAACTAGCTGACCGCATGTGGGTATTGGTAAAAGCCATATTTCTTCCCCCTTTCTTTTCCCTTATCATACAGCAAATAGGATTAAAAATCAAGAAAAGGTGATTTTTTCTTCATAAACATAGCTTCCTATGAAATTTTTTCAAATAATCTTCAAAAAACGCTTGAAAGTGTTTACAAATAGTGATAAAATGGAATAAGTAGAATCATGAAAACGAAATTTTCATACCGTCTCTTTTTTTGGAGTCTCGTGAGGTATGATATAGAAAGGAAATGGAATGAATACAGACGATACAGTAACGATTTATGATGTCGCCCGTGAAGCAGGAGTTTCAATGGCGACAGTTAGCCGTGTAGTCAATGGCAACAAGAATGTAAAAGAGAATACTCGAAAAAAAGTGCTTGAGGTGATTGACCGTTTGGATTACCGTCCAAATGCAGTGGCGCGTGGTCTTGCAAGTAAAAAGACAACCACTGTCGGTGTCGTGATTCCAAATATTACCAATGGCTATTTCTCAACGCTTGCTAAAGGGATTGATGATATCGCTGAAATGTACAAGTATAATATCGTCCTTGCCAATAGTGATGAGGATGATGACAAGGAAGTTTCAGTTGTCAATACATTGTTTTCTAAGCAAGTGGATGGTATCATCTTTATGGGGTACCACTTGACTGAAAAAATTCGTTCAGAGTTTTCTCGTTCTCGAACACCAGTTGTTCTTGCAGGAACTGTGGATGTAGAACATCAGCTTCCAAGTGTCAATATTGACTACAAACAAGCAACGATTGATGCAGTAACCTACCTTGCTAAAGAGAACGAGCGCATTGCTTTCGTTAGTGGTCCGTTAGTGGATGACATCAATGGTAAGGTTCGTTTGGTTGGCTACAAGGAAGCCTTGAAAAAAGCAGGTATTTCTTATAGCGAAGGATTGGTATTTGAATCCAAATACACTTATGAAGACGGTTATGCCTTGGCAGAACGCTTGATTTCATCAAACGCAACTGCAGCAGTTGTAACAGGTGATGAGTTGGCAGCAGGTGTCTTGAACGGCCTTGCTGATAAGGGTGTGTCAGTACCAGAAGAATTTGAAATCATTACTAGTGATGATTCACAAGTATCTCGCTTTACCCGTCCAAACTTGACCACTATTGCCCAACCTCTTTATGACCTTGGTGCTATAAGTATGCGTATGTTGACTAAGATTATGCACAAGGAAGAGTTGGAAGAACGTGAAGTTCTCTTACCTCATGGTTTGACAGAACGTCGCTCAACACGAAAACGTAAATAGAAAAAATCAGGGAATCGTGTAGATTTCCTGATTTGTTTTTAGAGAAGAGACTTACCCTTCCATATAGTCTTTCAAAGCCTGTCCTGTTAGTCCGGCATTGAGGGCGATGAGGAGTTTCAAACGGGCTTTTTGGGCGTTGAGTTCTTTAACAAAGAAAACGCCTGATTTTTGCAACTGTACGCCTCCACCCTGGTAGGCATAAACAGGTTCGGCAATACCGTTAAAGCATCGTGATACCAGAGCGACTGGGATTCCTTTTTGCAGAAGGCTTTCTAATTTTTGAGCCGTTTCTTTGGGAATATTACCAGCTCCGAAGGCTTGGATAATCAAACCATCCAATTGATCTAAATCCAGCATATCAATCAGCTCATCTGTCATACCAGCATAAGCAGAGATGATAGGGACTAAGCCTTGTATGTGATTAAGGTCAAAGCGAACACGAGATTCAGCTGTTTTGAAGTAGAGGATTTCCCGCTTCGTAATCAGACCAAGTGGCCCATGTGTTGGGGTCTGGAAGGTGCCGACGTTGGTCGTATGCGTTTTGGTAACATACTTGGCAGCATGGATTTCATCGTTCATAACAACCAAAACCCCTTTGTCCGCAGCCCTGTCATCGCTAGCCACCCGTAAAGCACTCAGATAGTTATAAACACCGTCGCTGCCGAGTTCGTTAGAGCTACGCATGGCCCCTGTTAGAACGATAGGCATATGGGGAACTTCCATGGTATCAAGGAAATAGGCTGTTTCCTCTAAAGTATCGGTTCCGTGTGTGATCACCACTCCATCGTAGTTAGCAGCTTCCTCTTTAATTTTCTGGTAGAGGGCCAGCATATGTTTGGGTTTGATATGGGGGCTTGGTAGGTTAAAAAAGTCCAAGGCGTGGACTTGGATTCCTTCAAGAGGATTGGACACATGGTTCATGGGATTATCTGAACTTGTCACAACAGCGCCAGAAGCATCGGCCTGCATGGAAATAGTCCCACCCGTATGTAAAACAAGGATTTTCTTAGGCATGATTTACTCACTCTTTCTGAAATGTGGTATAATCATTGTATCACAAAAGGGGAGATTGGGATAGGATGGAAGTCAAAGCTGTTTTTTTTGATATCGATGGAACCTTGGTCAACGATCGCAAGAGTGTTTTGAAATCCACTAAGGATGCGATTAAAATAGTCAAAGAACAAGGGGTGCTTGTCGGCGTAGCGACAGGACGAGGACCTTTTTTTGTTAAGGAATTGATGGACGATTTAGATCTAGATTTCGCAGTAACCTATAATGGCCAGTATATCTTTACTAAAGACAGAGTCTTGTTCACGAGTCCTATTTCCAAGTTACATTTGCGCCAGCTTATTACGTATGCTAAAAAAGAGGGTAAGGAGATTGCCCTAGGGACAAAGGATGCCATGTTGGGTTCTAAAATCATGTCCTTTGGTTTGGGTTCTTTTTCCCAACGAATCAGTCGCTTCGTTCCCTCAGTTTTAACTCGGACAGTGAGTCATTCCTTTAATCGTATGGTCAGCAAGGTTGTTCCCCAAAAGGAAGAAGACTTGCTTGATCTGATGAATCAACCTATCTACCAAGTCTTGATGCTGATGACGCCAGAAGAATCTGAGAAGGCGGCAGCTGATTTTGAAGACTTGAAATTGACACGTAGCAATCCTTTTGCTGCGGATGTCATCAATCAGGGAAATTCTAAATTGGAAGGTATACGCCGAGTTGGGAAAGAATATGGCTTTGACCTCAACCAAGTCATGGCCTTTGGTGACTCAGATAATGATCTAGAAATGCTGGCTGGTGTCGGTATGTCAGTTGCTATGGGAAATGGTAGTAGCAGTGTCAAGGAAGTCGCCAAACACATCACCACCAGCAATCAGCAAGACGGAATTCACAAGGCCTTGGAACATTTTGGTGTTTTGGCTTCAGAAAAAGTCTTTGTTAGCCGTGACTATCATTTCAATAAGGTCAAGACCTTCCACCACATGATGGATGAACGGACTCAAGAAGAACCTCGAGCTTGGGATATAGAAGGTGCAACCCACAGGGCTGGCTTTAAAATAGAAGAATTGGTTGAGTTTGTTCGAGCTGCCAGTCCTTCGGAAGAGGATTTTGGTCAAGCTTTATCGCAACTTCATCAAGCCCTTGATAAGGCAGCAGATAAAGTAGCCAAGAAGACACCTGCCCAGCAAGATTTGGTAGGGCAAGTGGATGCCTTGATTGACACGCTTTACTTTACCTATGGTAGTTTTGTCTTGATGGGGGTGGACCCAGAACGTATTTTTGATATCGTCCATCAGGCCAATATGGGGAAAATTTTCCCTGACGGCAAGGCCCATTTTGATCCAGTGACCCATAAAATCTTAAAACCAGATGATTGGGAAGAAAAATATGCTCCAGAACCTGCTATTAAAAAGGAACTGCAGCGCCAACTCAAGGCTTATGAACGCCATAAAGAGAGAAATAATACTCAATGAAAATCAAAGAGCAAACTAG
>NZ_KV794215.1:68025-93730 GCF_001808665.1 Streptococcus sp. HMSC070B10
ACTAGCCGCAGGTTGCTCAAAACACTGTTTTGAGTTGTAGATGAAACTGACGAAGTCAGCTCAAAGCACTGTTTTGAGGTTGCAGATAGAACTGACGAAGTCAGTAACCATACCTACGGTAAGGCGACGTTGACGTGGTTTGAATTAGTATAAATAGTAAACAAAAAGGAGCACTGAGCTCCTTTTTTCGTGATTACAAAGTTTTTTCTTGTTCTCTCACTACCAGCAAATCGACCTTAGCATGGCGGAGAATGTATTCAGATGAAGAACCGACCAAGAGGCGTTCAAAGGCGTTGAGACCGGTTGCGCCAACGAGGATGAGGTCCACTTCCTCAGCATCTGGAATAGTACGTGCTAAGAGAGTCTTTGGATTTCCCATTTCAATGACGATGTGAACATCTGTCACACCAGCATCTTTTGCACGTTTTTCGTACTCTTTCATCAGACTTTCAGCGTCGACTTGGAGTTCTTCGTAAACTTCAGCATCAAAGGTGGATACGCTTTGGAGAGCGCGTGTGTCAATGACATGAGCGATGGTGAGTTTAGCGTCGTTTCGTAGAGCAGAATGAACTCCCTTGACAAAAGCCAAGTCCGCTTCCTTAGAACCATCGATTGCGACCATAATATTTTGGTAACGTTGTGTCATAATGAAACCTCCTGAAATTTTCTTACTATAATTGTAAACCTTTTCACTATAGAAGTAAAGTAAAAACAATATTTTTCAAAAGAATGTTAGCGCTCAAAATCTATATAAATATATGATAAAATAAAGGAAAGGATAGCAGGAAAGAAGTGAAGGGAGGGAGAATGATGAAAAACTCTTTTCAAGAAACAAAAAAATCAAATTTCCTTTATTATGGAATCATCCTAGCTTCGGTCTTGGTAGAAGTGATTATGATCTGGCAATTAGAGAAGCTGATTCCACTTCTCTATCCAGGTTTTATTGGCTTTTTAGTCTTTCACTTACTCTACCATCTACTATTATTTCTAGTTGCAAAAAGAAGTAGTCGCTGGGATTACTTGATGATATGGGGGCTTTTCCTCATGTTCAATCTTCTCTATGACTCCTTTCTAGGCCTGCTTTTTCTAGGTTTATCTTTTGGTATGTGATGTGTCTCTCGCAAAATACCTGCTATCACCGCTGTCTTGACCTCGCTTTTAGTGAGGTTTTTCTTCTATCTGAATCTAGTAAAACATTTCAGCAAACTTGTCGCATTCTCTTTCTAGTGGTATAATGTTACTATCCTGATGAAATGAGGAAACAAGATGAAAGAATATAACAAGTCTAGTAAGTTAGAGCATGTTGCTTATGATATCCGTGGTCCTGTTTTGGAAGAAGCCATGCGGATGCGAGCAAACGGAGAAAAGATTTTACGTCTAAATACCGGAAATCCAGCAGAATTTGGCTTTACAGCGCCAGATGAGGTCATTCATGACTTGATTATGAATGCGCGTGATAGTGAAGGATATTCTGACTCCAAAGGGATTTTCTCAGCCCGTAAGGCCATCATGCAGTATTGCCAGCTGAAGAAATTCCCAAACGTGGATATTGATGATATCTACCTTGGAAATGGTGTCAGTGAGCTGATTGTTATGTCCATGCAGGGGCTTTTGGATAATGGAGACGAGGTCTTGGTGCCTATGCCAGACTATCCTCTTTGGACAGCTGCTGTCAGCCTAGCTGGGGGAAATGCTGTTCACTACATCTGTGATGAAGCTGCAGAATGGTACCCAGATATTGACGATATTAAGTCAAAAATCACCTCCAATACCAAGGCAATCGTCCTTATCAATCCAAACAACCCAACTGGAGCCCTTTATCCTAAGGAACTCTTGCTAGAGATTATTGAGATTGCCCGTCAGAACGATTTGATTATCTTTGCGGATGAAATCTATGACCGCATGGTAATGGATGGGCATGTGCATACGCCTGTGGCGAGCTTGGCACCAGATGTCTTCTGTGTCAGCATGAATGGTCTGTCAAAATCCCACCGTATCGCTGGTTTCCGTGTGGGTTGGATGGTCTTGTCTGGTCCTAAGACACATGTTAAAGGCTATATCGAAGGTCTCAATATGCTGTCCAACATGCGCCTTTGTTCTAACGTTTTGGCCCAACAAGTCGTACAAACTTCCTTGGGTGGTCACCAGTCAGTCGATGAATTGCTTCTTCCTGGTGGACGAATCTACGAGCAAAGAAATTTCATCTATAATGCCATTCAGGACATCCCAGGTTTGTCTGCGGTTAAACCTAAGGCTGGACTTTATATTTTCCCTAAAATCGACCGCAATATGTACCGTATCGATGATGATGAACAGTTTGTCCTTGATTTCTTGAAGCAGGAAAAGGTTCTCTTGGTTCATGGTCGAGGCTTTAACTGGCAGGAACCAGACCACTTCCGTATCGTTTACCTTCCTCGTGTTGATGAACTAGCCCAAATCCAAGAAAAGATGACTCGATTCTTGAAACAGTATCGTAGATAGGGCTTACATCAGAAAAAGCGCTAAAAAGCTGGAAACATTTGCCTAGAGCTATTGACAAAAGTGAAAGAATCAGATAGAATAGTAAAGTATGTTTAGTAACTGATCACTTTATAGCCGGCTAAACGAATACAAAATCTATGAGGAGGTATTCATCGTGAAACGTACTTATCAACCAAGTAAACTTCGTCGTGCGCGCAAACACGGATTCCGTAACCGTATGTCAACTAAAAACGGTCGTCGCGTATTGGCAGCTCGTCGTCGTAAAGGACGCAAAGTTTTGGCTGCATAATCCAAACGAACTATATCAAAAATCAGTAGGAACTCGAGTCTACTGATTTTTATTTTTGTAAAAAAGTACAAAAAGCTTTATATTTTTGCTCGAATAGTGTATAATATTTCACATACTGTAAAAATGGAGAATAATCATGAAGAAATCAAAAGTTATGCTTTTTGGAGCTATGGCTTTGACAGCAGGTCTAGCTTTAGCAGCGTGTGGATCATCTCAATCAAGTAATGCAGACAAGACTTACTCTTATATCTTTGTCAATAACCCAGATACCTTGGATTATATTACCTCTACACGAGACTCTACATCTAGTATCACAACCAACTTAGTTGATGGTTTGTTGGAAAATGACCAGTATGGAAATCTCATTCCCTCTATGGCTGAGTCATGGACAGTGTCAAAAGATGGCTTGACTTACACTTATAAGATCCGTCAGGGAGCTAAATGGTACACTTCTGAAGGAGAAGAGTATGCGGACGTAACGGCTCATGACTTTGTGACTGGTCTCAAGTATGCGGCTGATAAAAAGGCTGAAAACTTGTACTTGGTACAAGACTCTATCAAGGGTCTAGCAGACTATGTTGAAGGGAAATCATCTGATTTTGCAACTGTTGGTGTTAAGGCAGTGGATGATTACACTCTACAATACACTCTCAACCAACCTGAGACTTATTGGAACTCTAAAACAACAGCAAGTATCCTTAGTCCTGTAAATGAAGCCTTCTTGAAGTCTCAGGGAGATGACTTTGGAAGTGTGACACCATCAAGTATCTTGTCAAATGGTCCTTACTTATTTAAATCATTCACATCCAAATCTTTGATTGAACTTGACAAAAACCCTAATTACTGGGATAAGGACAATGTTAAAATCGAGAAAGTGAAACTCTCTTTCTTTGACGGTTCTGACCAAGACAGCATTGCCAGAGGTTTCTTGGATGGTAATTATACAGATGGTCGTATCTTCCCAACAAGTTCAGTATTTGCTGAACTCAAGAAGGGCAATGAGGACAAGATTACCTATACACCACAAAACTCAGTTACTTTCTATTATCTTTTCAACGTCAATCGTCAAAGCTACAAGCAGACTATGAAACAGTCTGATAAGGAAAAGACAGATTCACGCGCAGCTATGCAAAATAAAGATTTCCGTCAGGCTATCAACTTTGCCTTTGACCGTCATGCTTATGCAGCACAGACAAATGGTGAAGAAGGAGCAGACCGTATCTTGCGTAATACGGTTACACCAAGTGACTTTGTCCAAGTGGGTGATAAGAACTTCGGTGACATTGTCAATGAGAAAATTGTCAACTACGGTAAAGATTGGGCAAATATCAATCTAAACGATGGTAAGCAAGCCTTCTTGAATCCTGAAAAGGCCAAAGAGAAATTTGCTAAGGCCAAAGAAAGTCTGCAAGCACAGGGAGTAACTTTCCCAATTCATTTGGATATGCCAGTTGACCAGACTGCTAAATTAGATGTGCAACAGGCCGGCTCTTTCAAACAAACAGTGGAAGAAACCCTTGGTAAGGAGAATGTGGTCATCGATGTTATCCAACTTTCTCCAGATGAAAAAGACCAAGCAACCTACTTTGCAGATACAGCAGAACAAAAAGACTACGATATCGACATCTCAGGATGGGGTGGAGACTACTCAGATCCTAAGACTTACCTAGCTATTCTTGATCCAGAGACAGGTTCTCAGTTGAAAAACATGGGCTTGTCTGAAGGAAAAGACAAGGAAGTCAAGGACAAGATTGGTCTTTCTGACTACAAGAAACTCTTGGATCAGGCTGATGCGGAAATCACAGATACTCAAGCTCGCTATGAAAAATATGCTGAAGCCCAAGCTTGGTTGACAGATAGTGCCCTCTTCCTACCAGTTCAAAGTGGTGGAGCTAACCCAATCTTCCGTAAGAGTGTACCGTTTACAGGTCCATTCTCATTCGTTGGTCATAAAGGAAATGCGGACAACTACAAATATGTTGAATTGCAAAAAGAGCCAGTCACTGCTAAACAGTATCAAGAACTCTATGAAAAATGGCTGAAAGAAAAAGCTGAGTCAAATAAAAAAGCTCAGGAAGATTTAGCTAACCACATTCAATGATATTCCTAGTCATGCTTTTCAGTTAATACTCTTCGAAAATCTCTTCAAACCACGTCAGCGTCGCCTTACCGTAGGTATGGTTACTGACTTCGTCAGTTCTATCCACAACCTCAAAACAGTGTTTTGAGCAACCCTGCGGCTAGCTTCCTAGTTTGCTCTTTGATTTTCATTGAGTATAGGCATAGTGACTGGTTTCAGAAAAAGGCCTTATCAGACGCTTCTCGCTTCTGGTAGGGCCTTTTCTTTATTCTTTTAAGTGATAGGAGTAGCTAGCGACAACGACGTCCTGGTGCCAACGGAGGGCGTATTTTAGTTTGAGGCTCATCTGATTGTGCAGGATATTTTGCCAAGGTTTATTAGGGATAAACTGGGGTACCAGAACAGTGACTGTATAGTTCTTTTTCTGGGCTTCCTCGGATATCCGTTTGACATACTTGACAGTAGGCGTAATGATGTCACGGTAGCTGGTCTTGATGTTTTTCAGAGTAATAGTGGGGAAGTAATCGGCAAATTCTTGGAGAATTTCTTGGTCTTTCTCTGCTGTTTCCTTGGTCGAAATGTGCATGGCCAAAACTTCATCTCCGATGCTTTGGGCGTAGTTAATAGCACCAACGCTGACTCGAGTAACATTTCCAACAAGGACGAGAACAAGATTGCCATCATAGTTTTGCTTTTCGATCCCATCGTATAGTCGGAGTTGTTGGGCGACTTTCTGGTAATGGCGATGGATAGCTAAGAAAAGTAGGGTTAAAACGAGTATAATCGGGAAGAAAGGCCAAATATCACGGATACGGAAAAAGAGTAAGATAAGGACAATAGCATAGCAAATGATAGCTCCAAGGATATTGGCAAGAGCAGGTTTTAAGAAGTTTGCCCCTTTTTCCTTTTTCCAATGACGAATCATCCCAGTCTGAGATAGGGCGAAGGGAACGAAGACTCCGATAGTATAAAGAGGAATCAAGCGTTCTGTATTGCCATTAAAAATGAGAAGAAGAATCATAGCTCCAAAAGCCAGAGTTAAAATTCCATTGGAGTAGCCTAGGCGGTCTCCTTTTTCCATAAAGAGATGGGGCATGTATTTGTTTTTAGCCATATTGTAAGCTAGCATAGGGAAGGCCGAAAAGCCAGTATTTGCAGCTACGGCTAAAATCAAGGCTGTGGAGAATTGGAAGATATAATAGCCAAGGTGACCTAAGAAGGAATTACCAAGGATGCCTTGAGCCATCTGTGAAAGAATAGTTTCTCCGTGTTGAGGCAGAATCCCCATCCAGTAGTTTAGGAAGGTAATGCCTGCAAAAAGAAAACCTAAAATCAGTGACATAATGGTCAAGGTTTGAGCGGCATTCTTTTCTTTTGGAGCCTTGAAAAAGGGAACGGCATTTGAAATAGCTTCAACCCCTGTCAGAGAGGCAGAGCCACTGGTAAAGGCTCTTAGAATGAGAACGATAGACAGGCTCGGAACAGCATGCCCAATAGGTGAAGTTGCCTGATAGCTGAGAGACCCTGTCATTAGTTGAAAGATTCCGTAGAGCAAGAGAAAGATAGTACTGATGATAAAGAGATAGACAGGAATCATCAGTGAACTTGCAGATTCTTTTAAGCCCCGTAAATTCAAGAGCATAAGCAAGCAAACTAGAAAAATGGAGATGTGAAGGTTGTAAGGGTGGAGAGCAGGGAGAGCTGCTGTGATAGCGTCCGCTCCAGATGAAACAGATACCGCTACGGTCAGCATGTAGTCAACTAGCAGACTACCTCCAGCGATTAAGCCAAGTTCGGGAGATAGATTTTCTCGAGTAACCATATAGGCCCCTCCTCCTTGAGGGTAGGCATGGATGATTTGACGGTAGGAGACGGTCAGGCTAGCTAGGAGCAGGAGGACAAAGAGGCCGATAGGAAGACTCCACCATATCGCAAGAGGAGAGAGACTAGCCAAGACGAGGACTACTTGCTCAGGCCCATAGGCAATGGAAGATAGAGCGTCGCTTGATAACATGGCTAGTGCCTGCATTTTTCCCAGTAGTCCCCCTTCGCCTTCGGTTAAGGACTTAAGAGGACGACCGATAAAGGTATGTTTTAATTTTGTAAACATGGTATTTTCCTTTACTGAAAATTTCAATAAGTGCTATTATACTGCTTTGAAAAAATTGCGTCAAGAGACGACAATAGATTTTAGAATATTTTTTACAGATGAGGAGATAGGGCGGTTTTTTGGTATAATAGAAGATAGAAAACGAGGTTAGAAGAGATGATTTTTGATACACATACTTAGAGCGTCTGGAGTGCAGTTTAAGGCCTAATGACATTATTGAGGCACAAATTAACCATAAAACTAACCAAAGGAAAGTTAAAGTAGCATAACGAAGAGGGAGATAAATCTCTCTTTTTATTTCACTATAATATTTGTAGATACTTGAAAACTTACTTTGCATAGAGTAAAATAATAATAGTTGGTTTTAATTTGAAGGGGAATTATATGTTGAAGTATGGTGAAGATTATCCAGATGCTTGTCCGCCATCTGAAGCAAAAGAGATGGAAGGTTCGTTTTATAGATTATGTAATAGTGAGGTTCCTGAAAAAGATGACTTTAAAACCCACGTAGATTTAGGTTTGAATTTTCCGCCCCCAAAATTATGTGAGGCCAAAGCTTTATCGTTTTTTGCATCAGAGCAAGCAATTGAAGAACTAAAAAAACGTTATCCTAAATTTAAAGATAAAGTTGCTGTGTTGATAAATATTTTACCTAGTCATGGTGTGGGACTGTTAGAAGGAGAACATTTAAATTTGTGGGAGTTTCAGGATGTGAATTTTCTTGATGCTCAGGAAGGAGGTATAGAAAATGAGTAGTATTTTGGATTTTGAATCAGTAGAATATCTTTATATTTTTGATTACTATGATATTCCATTGTCATTTATTACTAAGAAGATCGATGATAAATATTATTTTGTATATGCAATTGATTTTGATACATTTTTTGTAAAACCTCTTTCTATTAAGAATTTGAAAACTCTATTTTCTGATATTTCTACGAATACACTTCTTCAAGAGTTTTATTTAGAAGATGACTTTTCCATTCTAAAAAGAGAAAATAATAATAACTTTGTTAAATATGGTGTTAAAATTTTCGAATTAGAGAATAACATTAATGCGAGTGAGTATTTCCCTGAGGACGATTCAAAATTTGAGCGGGATTTGATTAGTGGAAAAAGTTTTAATATGCTATGTAGTGAATATGCCACAACATTTTCAGATATTTTAAATAATAAACAACTGACAATAAAGCTAGTTGATTCTTATAATTCACACTCAGCAGATTTAGATGTCGTTGCTAAAGCGATAAATTTGATGGAAAATTTTATAGAGGGATCAAAAGTATTTTTAAGGGAACATAATATATTTACTAATGGGAAACTTGTACTAACACCATTTACCCCCGGTTCATTCAATATAAATTTTGAAATAGTTCGTCCGGAAGAGGTTACTCTTTTTGAGGATGAATTTGAACTTTATTTTGATGACTTTATTGTTTTTACAGAATCTATAAATTACAAAGAGGCGTCGGATGTCTACTCAGATGTAATTTTTGAGAATAATAAAATAGTAAAATCTTTCGTTGAATTTTATAATGTCATAAAAGAAAACGGCCTTACTGTAACTTTGGAAAAGGACAAGAAAAAGTTATCCACTATTATTGTTAATGAACAAAGTGATAAATTTATTCAAGACTTAAATTCTCTAGTTCAAAAGCAAGATGATGCGGAAGTGTTTTCAGAAGAATTCGATTTTGAAGGAATAGTATCTAGTGCATCCAATGCTCGAAATAATGTCTCTATAAAAACTTTATCTGGAATAGTAAAGGCAAAGTTTTCTAGTGAATTATTTAGGGAAATTAAAAGAATGGATAGAACCATTTCGGTGTCAAGTGAAATACGAGGACGGTGGATAAAGCAAACTTTTTTGGATGAAAATAGAAATGTAATCTCTGAAAAATATGAAATTTTAAATTTTAATCAGAATAGTTAGAATCTATAAAGTAAAAAAGCTAACCAAAGGAAAGCTAAAGTAGCATACAAAAAGAGGAATTCATTGAGAGTTCCTCTTTTAATCTATATTTTTGACAATTTCATTGAACAAAGAAATTATTTTTAATTTTTTTGTGTGAGATAAATCTGAGATGTTATCAATCAATGTAGTTATAGGGACGTAATTATTTGAGAGTGGAAAATTAAAGAAGTCTTCTACGGTCAGTCCTAAAGCAGTAAGCACTTTTTCAAGTGTGTGTATTTTAAAATCATATTTCATATTCTCAATGTTTTGTATTGCTTTAACACCTAGTCCGGCTTGATTGGATAATTGTTCTTGGCTGAGATTCTGTTCTTTTCTACATTCTCTTATACGTTCTGCTATGTATTTTTGTAATTGATTAGCTTCCATCTGTAATTTCCTCTTTTGTACTATTCTACTATCCTTTATATGATTTTTTAAGTACAGTTAACTGTCCGAAATATCAATATAGTATAGCGAACGATACAATTTTGTGTTAAAATGGATAAAAAACAATACAATAGGAGTAGTGATATGACAGAAGAAATAGCTGTGTATAAATTACAAGAATGGGACATGGGAAATGGTGAGAAGAAATATTCTCAGTTAGGTAGCTTAGAAGCTCATTATTATTTTGCAAAAAATAATGGTGGAAAAGTTTTATTTACGACAAAAGACTTGTACCAGAGAAATGTTAGTTATTTGTTACTAACATTACCAAATGGAGAATACGGATTTCTTTCTAAAATTATTGAAAAAGGAACCTATCCTAAACTCCCAGAAGATCCCGCATATATGGTTCCCACAGAGTGGAAAAATATAAATGAAACAATAGAAAAACAGTCCAATTTTAATTGGATTACCTTAGAAGTTGTTTCAAAGATTATTGAAGGTATTGAAGAAATACCTAAAATGCCTAGCCCTCAGTATATGTCAAAAGGTGAATTTAATAATTTTTTAGGAGAATAGAATATGAAAGTTATCAAAATTCTTTTAAGTATACTATCAGTGGTAATTATAGCAGGCTGTTCTTCTAAAAAAGACTCTTATGTAGAAATTGAATCGATTAATAAGGAGTTAAGTAAATCGGATATTTTATCAGGGAATTTTGAAACATTATCTGGTACATGGTACAGTGAAGTAGGTAAAAATGAAAATCAAATGATTTTGACGATTGATAAGGAGGGAAATGTTAAAGTATTTAATGATAATAAAGAAATACAAAACAAGGGAAGTTTAGTTGTTGCAAATGATAATACTTTTGATAAAGGGTATTTGGTCATGAATGTAAGAGGGATAAAAGAAGGAGAAGAACGAAAAGAACGAAAAGAACGTAATATATATGCAGATGGTCGAATGGGGGAAGAGCAAACATATAGTAAATTTGATAGAAATTTATATTTTTTCCAAGGGAAATCAGAGTTCAATCGAGATGAAGTAGGATTTGACTTTTCAAGAGAGAATGAGAATGTTTTCAAATATGATATACCGAAAAAAATAACAAAAGACACTCTAGTTTTTCAGAAAAATGAAAAACCTAAGGAAAAAGGTTATGGAAGACCAAATGCAATTAATTATACTGTTTTTCATAGAAAAAATGAAATGAATGAACAACCTACACCGATTAAATCAAATCTTAATATTGATGAAATCAAGACTAGCAATCTCTCTTCGATTGCTAGTAATTGGAGAAATCCTGATGGACATTCATTTAAAGTATATTCGGATGGTAGAGGTGAATCGTTTTTTCATGGAACTACAAGACGTGGAGTCATTGAATTTTCTTCCATACAAGATAATATTATATCTGGTAATTTTGGAAAAAAGACTGAACAATGGGTAATACCGATTTACGCTAATGGAGATATTGGCAGAGAGGTGGATGGAGTTGATGGATACAACATACAGATTATAAAATCTGGAAATACTGTTGGAGCAACAAAAAATACTTTTCTTTATGATATCTTTGAATTACCAGATGGAGTACCACGTTTATCTGTTATAGATAGAGATGTTTTAACACTAACAGATCATTTTGATGAATATTTTGAGAGTCCTTCAAAAGTATTTTTTAGAGAAAAGGAGATGAAACAGTTTGCTGATGTTAAAAATGAAAATATCATGAATATTGATGGATTAGTAAAAGGAGATTTTTCTACTGTAGTTGGAACTTGGGGAGTTCCTGAAAATCAAGGTATCGGGAATAGACTCCGAATTGATGAAAAAGGGGTACTGACTTGGATAGGTTCTAGATCGGCAGAACGAATAATACATGATGTGAAAAAGAATGCTGACAATAGCGGAATTGGAATATCTGGGAAAGAATTTAATTGGGAAACAGTTACTCCATCAAACTATATTAATTTTATTCCAGCGGGTGTTGCTATAAAAGGTGAAGAAAATAGTGATAATAGTAAAGATCGTATTATTTTTGGATCTATTGAAAAACAATCAGACAGAAAGATTTTTTATCGTTTGGATGAATGATTGAGTGAATAAAAAACCGAAAATATAGTTGAAACTATATATAGAGAATGCATAGCAGTTATACGATTTTGTATAACTGCTATTTTTTATGCATCTTACTATGTTCTTTTTAAAATGACTACTAAGTTTTTTCCACTGACGATAGCGTTAGGAGACAAACTATGTATGGTTGGTAAATTCCCAAGGAGGTACCAACCATATGGTAGATTTAGCAAAAGTAGAACAACGTAGAGAAAAAGCGATTCAAAGAGCTGTACTGACTGAAGATTGGAAAAAGGTAGATAACTTATTAAACCAGCCCTATGAGAATTCATGTAGAAAAGATCGTTCTTATGGTCTTCGTAGTTTAGATAGTGGTTCAGGTGATACAAATCCTTTACTAGATACGATAGCAGATTATAATGACCCATTGTATCTCTTAATTAAAAAAGAAGAAATGGCTATTATAAAGGATGCTATTGAGAGATTGCTGAGTGAAAAAGATAGAAAAATTCTATATGGAGTGGTTGAGGGTAGATCGTACTCAAGTCTTGCAAAAGAAGTTGGACTTAGTGACAAAACTGTCAAAAAACACTATGAGCGCATTATAGATACTCTACGAAAAGAATTATAAATTTAAAATTTCATCCGAATTCTGGTGAAATTTCTCCTTATAGATAAGGAGGTGTAATTTTAAATGTTGTTATCTGTAATCGTCACAGTGTTTATTTGATTAAAAGTAGACGATTTGCTTTTAATTCTAGAAAGAAGGTTTTAAATTATGGCTCTTAAGAATTTGTCGCATTTTACAGCGTTCAATGCTCAGTTGTTTCTTTCTCACAAAGAGTTACGTTTTATTTCCGCTACAAGGTGGATAGAAAGAAGTGAGACTGGTTCAGAAATTGAAAAAGGAGTAAAGGTAGGCGTGCTTATCTTTTCTGATGAAAGTGAGTATCCTAATGAGAACAAAAATATTGGGGAGAAGCTTACCATAAAGGTCCCATTTGCATCTATGAAGGATTATGATACGTTTCAACCAATGCTGACATCTGTAGAAATTGTAGACATTGAGAAAGCAATTGTATACGGAGAATATCGTAACCAACTTAGTTTGACTGCAAAAGTCATTGAAGTTGTCGCACTTTAAAGGAGGCAAATATGCCATCGATTATCGAAGAATTACCTATGAAGATTTTTGAAGGTGCTAAGGAAGTTTATCATCTTTTTAGTAGAAAACTTGAGGAGTACCAGATGAAAGTCCAGATAGAAGAAAATCAAAAAAACTGGAATAGATTTCTAGCTTCTACGCAAAATGTATTGGTAGAATTAGTGAAAGAAAATATTCAGGAAAATCAGTTTGCATATAAGCTATCTCCGATTTATGAGGAGCAGGAAGTTGATCAAGCTGATGGGAGTAAGTCAATTCAGAGAGTGCATGTAGCAGATGAAAGAGTTCCTTTATGTGCAATTGATAACCATGGGATTCGAGAATTTGAAGCTAGGTGTGTAGTTTTCCGGTTTCAAGTTTTTGGAGAGCTACCCCCAGAAGTTCTATTACGAATACAGGATACTTGGATTTTTTATTTGCACAAATATGCTCTTCATGGTCTCGCTGATCTATATGTAAAGCATGGGTTACGCTATCTAGTATTCATCATATGTAATGAATCAGATAAACGAACGATTAAAGGGGCGTTGTTCAAGTTGAAACATCCGTGGTCTTAGATGGTTAAATTCTTTATGCCGTGAAAGTTTATTGGCTATAGGTTAAGATAGATTAGACTGGTTGGGGCGGTGCGGTCGAACTTTGTTCGCCGCGCCGACACAATCAGTTTTATAATCTTAGGGTCCCTATTGTCAATAAATCATGGAATAAATCTGAATTTAATCATCGATAGTACGACGCCTTAACTTGATAAGCGTCACACAAAAGCGCAAAGCATATTTTTATAGGTATAGAGTATGAAGCAAATAGAACTTAGTAAAATTGTGAAAAGTTACGTTTATGGTAATACGATCGAAATGACAACCGCGAACGGTCAACAAGAGCAAGTTATAAAAGTTATTGAAGGGAAACGCTATGTAAACTTGGAAACAGGCGAAATACATAACATGGATACTTCTAGTAGTACACGACTCGATAATTTGAAGTCTACTAAACAGACTATGAAAAAACTACGTCGTCTAGTAGCTCATAATTTTACGGGAGGTATCAACCAGTTATGGATAACGTTGACTTATCGAGACCATATTACCGAGCCAGCAATTGTTTACATGGATTTCAAAGCGTTCATTCGTCGCATTCGTAATCAGTTTGGAAAGGTTGATTACATTACGGTCATTGAACCACAAGCTAGTGGAAGGTGGCATTTACATGTGTTATTAAAGAATGATTCAGAGCTAACAATTCCTAACAATGACCTTGCTAATATGTGGGGTCAAGGTTTTACCAAGACCAAAAGGTTAAGGATAGCTGACAGGGTTGGGAATTATTTGATTGCTTATTTATCTAATTTGCAGATAGGTGATGAGGATTCACAAAACAAATCCATTGTAAAAGGAGCTCGTTTATACATGTATCCAAAAAGGAATTCGAATTTATCGTACAAGCAGAGGAATTGAAAAGCCTTTGGAAATTACAACAACAAAGGGTGAGCTTATGGAAACTTATAAAATTAACAGTCCTCCGACATTTTCACGTACCACAAAACATGAAACTCCTCATGGTGTAAAAGAATATACTACGGAGTTTTACGATAATATAAAAAGCCTGTCAGATACTTTTAGCGGAGCAACTGACAAGCTAAGTAGGTAATAAAAGAAAATGCCTTTTACCATCCCTATTATATCAAAATAGGAGAATTTTATGGAAAATATATATAAAAGCAAGAGAGGGATTACGGAATTATTTGATGTTCCGTTAAAAACCTTAAACAATGATCTAACAGAAATGCGGAGAAATGAAAAATTCCAAGGATACATTTTAAAGCCTTCTCATAAGAGGGTCTATATAGATGTTGAAGGCTATAAGGAATTTTTGCAGTATAAACAAAAGAAATATGAGGAAGCTATGTAGTTATGTTATAATTAAGCTATGCTACATAGCTTTCCTTTGCTTTAAAAAGTACAAGGAGAAAAAATGTTTTTTAAAGAATTGGATAATGGGAAATACCGTTATTATGAAAAATTCTATCATGAACGAGAGGAAAAGTGGAAACAAGTCTCTGTGACTCTAAAATCAAAATCTAGAGTTTCTCAAGCAGAAGCAAAACGTCGTCTAGCGCTAAAAATTGAAAAACTCCTAACCGCGCCTACAAAAGAGGAAGTTGAAAAGAAACAACTAGAAGAAATAATTTTTAGTCAACTATTGGAAGAATGGAGAACGATTCGTTCCAGTGAGATAAAATCTTCTAGTTATCGAAGTGAGATGAAAAGTTTAGAACTTTTTATGGAAACAGTAGGAAATTTGAGAATATCAGATTATACTACACAGCTTGTTCAAACATATTTAATGAATTTGAATGTTCAAAATTCAACAAGAAAAAATCGGAAGATATATTTGAATGCTCTCTTTAATTATGCTGTAAAGGTCGGATATATTTCTGATTCTCCAGTTAAAGGGGTTGTAATTCCGAAACAGAAAGCGGACTATGAGAAGTTGCAAAAAGCTAAGGATAATTTCATTAGTAGAGAGGAACTAGGACAGGTTTTATCGTATTGTGAAAGTCACAATAAAGATAAGCGTTATGCTTTGGCAATGGAATTTATCTTTTTAACTGGTCTTCGTTTCGCAGAGTTTATAGGGGTTCGCTATCAAGATGTAAACTTCAAAGCGAATCTTTTAACAATTGATCATACTATAGATTATGTTGCTCATGGATATGATGAGAGAATCTTACAGATAACGAAAACAGTAGGTTCTGTAAGGACTATAGTACTAAGTGAACGTTGCTTGGAAATTATCGAGTACTTTCGTAGTAACTGTTTTGATGAGGAGTTCATCTTTGTGACTGAGCAGGGTAACATTATGAGACAACCTTTGTTATATAGATTTATCAAAAATATTTGTGAAGTAGTGTTAGGTGGGCACAGATCCTATAATATTCACATGCTTAGACATTCTCATATTAGTTTGTTGGCTGAACTAGGGATACCTATAAAGGCAATTATGGAGCGAGTTGGACATAGAGATGAATCTATCACTTTAAGGATCTATAGTCATGTAACAAAAAATATACAGGATGAATTGAGAGAGAAACTTAATCAAATTCATCTGTAGATTCTAACCATAGAACTAACCAAGTACTAACCAAAGTGAATAGAAACTAGAGGAAATATAGGGAAGTATAGAAGAGAGAAAGTCTTTTCTTTTGGTAGTTAAAGAACATTGAGGAAAGAGAAGGAAATATAGTTTGGATATTTTTGATACACATACACACTTAAATGTAGAAGAATTTGCTGGCCGTGAGGCAGAAGAAATTGCCTTGGCTGCTGAGATGGGTGTGACACAGATGAATATTGTTGGTTTTGATCAACCGACGATTGAGCGTGCCTTGGAGTTGGTGGATGAGTACGACCAACTCTACGCAACTATTGGTTGGCATCCGACAGAAGCTGGAACTTACACAGAGGAGATTGAAGACTACTTGCTTGATAAGCTCAAGCATCCCAAGGTTGTTGCTTTAGGTGAAATTGGATTGGACTACCATTGGATGACAGCACCGAAAGAGGTGCAGGAGCAGGTTTTTCGCCGTCAGATTCAGTTATCTAAGGACTTGGATTTGCCTTTTGTAGTTCATACCCGTGATGCGTTGGAAGATACCTATGAGATTATCAAGAGCGAGGGCGTTGGTCCTCGTGGTGGTATCATGCATTCATTTTCAGGGACTCTTGAGTGGGCAGAGAAGTTTGTCGCGCTTGGCATGATCATTTCCTTCTCAGGAGTGGTGACTTTTAAGAAGGCAACTGACATCCAAGAAGCAGCTAAAGAGTTACCTTTGGACAAGATTTTGGTAGAGACAGATGCGCCTTACTTGGCTCCTGTTCCTAAACGGGGTCGCGAAAACAAAACAGCATATACTCGCTATGTAGTAGATTTTATCGCGGATTTGCGTGGCATGACGACCGAGGAGTTATCGGCAGCAACGACTGCAAATGCAGAACGAATTTTTGGATTGGACAGCAAGTAATGAAAGAAAAAATTTCCCAAGTTATCGTGGTCGAAGGGCGCGATGATACGGCCAATCTCAAACGCTATTTCGATGTAGAGACCTATGAGACACGAGGTTCTGCCATCAATGAGCAGGATATTGCACGTATTCAGCGTCTACATGAGCTTCATGGAGTCATTGTCTTTACAGACCCAGATTTTAATGGGGAGCGGATTCGTCGCATGATTATGACGGCCATTCCAACAGTTCAGCATGCCTTCCTCAAACGAGATGAAGCTGTTCCTAAATCAAAGACCAAGGGACGTTCTCTGGGAATTGAGCATGCCAGCTATGAGGATTTGAAAACAGCGCTGGCTCAGGTGACAGAGCAATTTGAAAACGAGAATGAGTTTGACATTAATCGTAGTGACTTGATTCGTCTTGGTTTTCTAGCGGGAGCAGACAGCCGTAAGCGCAGAGAATATCTCGGAGAGGCTCTCCGAATCGGCTATTCTAATGGTAAGCAACTCCTCAAGCGCTTAGAGTTGTTTGGGATCACCTTGGCAGAAGTGGAAGAAGCTATGAAATCGTATGAGAACAGCTAAGCAGACCCCAAATGTAAGGGGAATGTGTTACAATAGAAGTAACAGATAATAGAAAAGAGAATAGATGAGAATTGCAGATTATAGCGTGACCAAGGCAGTGCTGGAGCGTCACGGTTTTACCTTTAAAAAGTCCTTTGGGCAAAATTTCTTGACGGATACCAATATACTTCAAAAAATTGTCGATACGGCTGAGATTGATGACCAGGTCAATGTTATCGAAATCGGGCCAGGTATTGGTGCCTTGACGGAGTTTCTGGCTGAGCGTGCGGCTCAAGTTATGGCCTTTGAGATCGATCACCGTTTGGTACCGATTTTGGCAGATACCTTGCGTGATTTTGACAATGTTACCGTAGTCAACGAGGACATTCTCAAGGTCGATTTGGCGCAACATATCCAGAATTTCAAAAATCCTGACCTGCCAATCAAGGTAGTAGCCAACTTGCCATACTATATCACGACACCTATTCTCATGCATTTGATTGAGAGTGGCATTCCTTTTAGTGAGTTTGTGGTCATGATGCAGAAAGAAGTGGCGGATCGTATCTCAGCCCAACCTAACACTAAGGCTTACGGTAGTTTGTCTATCGCTGTGCAGTATTACATGACAGCTAGGGTTGCCTTCATCGTGCCTCGTACGGTATTTGTGCCAGCGCCAAACGTGGACTCTGCTATTTTGAAAATGGTGCGTCGTCCAGAGCCGGCTGTAGCAGTGGAAGACGAGAACTTCTTCTTTAAGGTTTCCAAGGCTAGTTTTACCCATCGCCGCAAGACCTTATGGAATAACTTGACAGGTTACTTTGGTAAGACTGAAGAGGTCAAGGACAAGCTGACCAAGGCTTTGGACCAAGCAGGCTTGTCACCAAGTGTGCGTGGGGAAGCTCTCAGCTTGGCAGAATTTGCCAGTCTAGCAGATGCACTTAAAGGGCAAGGACTCTAAGATGCAGGGACAAATCATTAAAGCCTTGGCTGGGTTCTATTATGTAGAGAGTGATGGCCAGGTCTATCAAACACGCGCGCGTGGGAATTTCCGTAAAAAAGGTCATACACCCTATGTTGGGGACTGGGTTGATTTTTCTGCCGAGGAAAATTCAGAAGGCTATATCCTCAAGATTCACGAACGCAAAAACAGCCTAGTCCGTCCGCCTATTGTCAATATTGACCAAGCTGTAGTAATCATGTCTGTCAAGGAACCTGATTTTAACAGCAATTTGTTGGATCGTTTTTTGATTCTTTTGGAGCACAAGGGTATCCATCCAATCGTCTATATTTCCAAGATGGACCTACTGGAAGATAGAGGGGAACTGGATTTTTACCAACAGACCTATGGTGATATCGGCTATGACTTTGTGACCAGTAAAGAGGGACTCCTGCCTTTGTTAACAGGCAAGGTTACAGTCTTTATGGGGCAGACAGGTGTTGGGAAGTCAACTCTTCTCAATAAAATCGCACCAGACCTCAATCTTGAAACAGGAGAAATTTCAGACAGTCTGGGTCGTGGGCGCCACACTACTCGAGCAGTTAGTTTTTATAATCTCAATGGAGGTAAAATCGCAGATACACCGGGATTTTCATCCTTGGACTATGAAGTGTCAACGGCTGAAGACCTCAATCAGGCCTTCCCAGAGATTGCTACTGTCAGCCGAAACTGCAAATTCCGCACTTGTACCCATACCCATGAGCCGTCCTGTGCAGTGAAGCCGGCAGTAGAAGAGGGTGCCATTGCTACCTTCCGTTTTGACAACTACCTGCAATTCCTCAGTGAAATTGAAAATCGCAGAGAAACCTATAAAAAGGTCAGCAAAAAAATTCCAAAATAAGGAGAAACCTATGTCTCAATACAAGATTGCTCCGTCAATCCTGGCAGCAGATTATGCCAACTTTGAACGTGAAATCAAACGCCTAGAAGCAACTGGTGCAGAATATGCCCATATCGATATCATGGATGGGCACTTTGTGCCACAAATCAGTTTTGGTGCAGGTGTGGTCGAAGCTCTTCGCCCTCATAGCAAGATGGTCTTTGACTGCCACTTGATGGTAGCTAATCCAGAGCATCATTTAGAAGACTTTGCGCGTGCAGGTGCCGATATCATCAGCATCCATGCGGAAGCAACGCCTCATATTCATGGCGCCCTTCAAAAAATTCGTTCACTCGGAGTTAAGCCTTCAGTCGTTATCAATCCTGGCACACCAGTTGAAGCCATCAAGCACGTCCTTCATCTAGTTGAGCAAGTCTTAGTCATGACGGTTAATCCTGGATTTGGTGGTCAAGCTTTTCTGCCTGAAACCATGGATAAGGTCCGTGAGTTGGTTGCACTTCGTGATGAAAAAGGCTTGAACTTTGAAATCGAAGTGGATGGCGGGATTGATGACCAAACTATTGCTCTAGCCAAAGAAGCTGGTGCGACTGTTTTTGTAGCAGGTTCCTATGTCTTTAAGGGAGATGTCAATGAGCGAGTACAAACTCTCAGAAAACAACTGGACTAGGGTTGCTGTTTTTGCAGGCGGAGACCGCGGTCACTATCGGACGGACTTTGATTGCTTTGTCGGTGTGGATCGAGGCTCGCTCTGGGTCTTGGAAGAAAACTTTCCTCTCGCTTTAGCGGTTGGAGATTTTGATTCTGTGACGGAAGAAGAGCGACAGGTGATTCAAAAACGTGCCCAGCATTTTGTCCAAGCCCGACCAGAAAAAGATGATACAGATTTGGAATTGGCTCTCTTAACCATCTTTGAACAAAATCCTCAGGCTCAGGTCACTATTTTCGGTGCTCTTGGTGGTCGTATTGACCACATGCTGGCCAATGTCTTTCTGCCTAGCAATCCCAAGTTAGCACCCTATATGCACCAGATAGCGATTGAGGATGGGCAAAACTTGATTACTTATTGTCCAGAAGGGACCAGTCAGCTACATCCCCGTTCAGACTACGACTATCTAGCCTTTATGCCGGTTCGGGATAGCCAGCTGACCATTCTTGGTGCCAAGTATGAGTTGACAGAGGAAAATTTTTTCTTTAAAAAAGTGTACGCTTCTAACGAATATATAGATAGGGAAGTGTCGGTGACTTGCCCAGATGGCTATGTAGTCGTGCTGAATAGCAAGGACAGGAGGTAGGATGGAAAGTTTATTAGTTCTATTATTGATTGCCAACCTAGCTGGTATCTTTCTGATTTGGCAAAGGCAGGATAAACAGGAAAAACATCTCAGTAAGAGCTTGGAGGATCAGGCAGATCATCTATCAGACCAGTTGGATTACCGTTTTGAACAAGCCAGACAAGCCAGCCAGTTAGATCAAAAAGATTTGGAAGTGGCTGTTAGCGACCGTTTGCAAGAAGTGAGAATCGAATTGCATCAAGGCCTGACTCAAGTTCGTCAAGAAATGACAGATAATCTCCTCCAAACCAGAGATAAGACCGACCAACGCCTTCAAGCCTTGCAGGAATCAAATGAGCAACGCTTGGAACAAATGCGCCAGACAGTCGAGGAAAAACTAGAAAAGACCTTGCAGACACGCTTACAAGCCTCCTTCGAGACAGTTTCCAAACAACTGGAGTCTGTCAATCGTGGTCTTGGAGAAATGCAGACAGTTGCCCGCGATGTCGGAGCCCTCAACAAGGTTCTCTCTGGAACCAAAACGCGAGGGATTCTGGGAGAATTGCAACTGGGGCAAATCATCGAAGACATCATGACCCCTGCCCAGTACGAACGAGAATACGCAACGGTTGAAAACTCTAGTGAACGAGTGGAGTATGCCATCAAGTTGCCTGGACAGGGTGACCAGGAATATGTCTACTTACCGATTGACTCCAAGTTTCCACTGGCAGATTATTACCGCTTAGAAGAAGCCTATGAAGCGGGTGACAAGGACGAGATCGAACGCTGTCGTAAGTCGCTCCTAGCCAGCGTCAAACGCTTTGCCAAGGATATCAAGAGCAAGTACATAGCACCGCCTCGGACTACCAATTTTGGAGTTTTGTTTGTTCCGACAGAAGGTCTCTACTCAGAAATCGTCCGCAATCCGGTCTTCTTTGATGACTTGAGACGGGAAGAGCAGATTATTGTCGCAGGTCCAAGTACCCTATCAGCTCTTCTCAATTCCCTATCAGTTGGTTTCAAAACCCTTAATATCCAAAAGAGTGCTGACCATATTAGTAAGACTCTTGCTAGTGTTAAGACCGAGTTTGGCAAGTTTGGTGGCATTCTGGTCAAGGCACAAAAACACCTCCAACATGCCTCTGGCAATATTGATGAACTATTAAATCGTCGCACTACAGCTATCGAGCGAACGCTCCGTCACATTGAGTTATCAGAAGGTGAGCCTGCGCTTGATCTACTCCATTTCCAAGAAGATGAGGAAGAATATGAAGATTAGTCACATGAAAAAAGATGAGCTATTTGAAGGCTTTTACCTAATCAAGTCAGCTGACCTGAGGCAAACTCGAGCTGGGAAAAATTACCTAGCTTTTACCTTTCAAGATGATAGTGGCGAGATTGAAGGGAAACTCTGGGATGCCCAACCTCATAACGTTGAGGCCTTTACCGCAGGTAAGGTTGTCCACATGAAAGGACGCCGAGAAGTTTATAACAATACCCCTCAAGTCAATCAAATTACTCTCCGCCTGCCTCAGCCTGGTGAACCCAATGATCCAGCTGATTTCAAGGTCAAGTCGCCAGTTGATGTCAAGGAAATCCGTGACTATATGTCGCAAATGATTTTTAAAATTGAAAATCCTGTCTGGCAACGGATTGTCCGAAATCTCTACACCAAGTATGATAAGGAATTTTACTCCTATCCAGCAGCCAAGACCAACCACCATGCCTTTGAAACGGGTTTGGCTTTCCACACTGCAACCATGGTGCGTTTGGCAGATGCTATTAGCGAAGTTTATCCTCAGCTCAATAAGAGCCTGCTCTATGCGGGGATTATGCTGCATGACTTGGCTAAGGTCATTGAGTTGACGGGACCAGACCAGACCGAGTACACAGTGCGAGGTAATCTTCTTGGACATATCGCTCTGATTGATAGCGAAATTACCAAGACAGTGATGGAACTCGGCATTGATGATACCAAGGAAGAAGTCGTTTTGCTTCGTCACGTCATCCTCAGTCATCACGGCTTGCTTGAGTATGGAAGTCCAGTCCGTCCACGCATTATGGAAGCAGAGATTATCCATATGATTGACAATCTGGATGCAAGCATGATGATGATGTCAACTGCTCTTGCTTTGGTGGATAAAGGAGAGATGACCAATAAAATCTTCGCTATGGACAATCGTTCCTTCTATAAACCAGATTTAGATTAACAATTTAAGAAAAATGAGCATTTTTTAGGATAAGAATGTTCGTTTTTTTATGTGAATATGGTATAATAGATAAAATATCAAAATTAAATGAAGTGGGAAATAGAAATGAAATTAAGAAGAAGTGATCGGATGGTTGTCATTTCCAACTATTTGATTAATAATCCTTATAAACTAACTAGTCTTAATACTTTTGCTGAAAAGTATGAATCTGCTAAATCATCCATCTCAGAGGATATCGTAATTATCAAACGCGCCTTTGAGGAAATTGAAATCGGTCATATCCAGACAGTAACTGGTGCTGGTGGTGGTGTCATTTTCACACCATCAATCTCAAGCCATGATGCCAAGGAAATGGTTGAGGACTTGCGTGCCAAGTTGTCAGAAAGTGACCGTATTTTGCCAGGTGGCTATATCTACCTGTCTGATTTGCTTAGCACACCAGCTATCTTGAAAAATATTGGTCGCATTATTGCCAAGAGCTTTATGGACCAAAAAATTGATGCCGTTATGACCGTAGCGACCAAGGGTGTTCCACTTGCAAATGCAGTTGCCAATGTCCTCAATGTTCCTTTTGTTATTGTGCGCCGTGACCTGAAAATTACCGAAGGTTCAACTGTCAGCGTCAACTATGTTTCAGGTTCAAGTGGTGACCGCATTGAGAAAATGTTCCTTTCAAAACGCAGTCTCAAGGCTGGCAGCCGTGTCTTGATTGTGGATGACTTCTTGAAAGGCGGAGGAACTGTCAACGGGATGATTAGTCTCTTGCGTGAGTTTGATTCAGAATTGGCAGGTGTAGCGGTCTTTGCGGATAATGCTCAAGAAGAACGCGAAAAGCAGTTTGACTACAAGTCACTCTTGAAGGTAACCAATATTGATGTCAAGAACCAAGCTATCGATGTTGAGGTTGGTAATATCTTTGACGAAGATAAATAAGAGATAGAACTAAAGGTTGGAACGATTGTCCCAGCCTTTCTTTGCAAATAGAATAGAAGGAAACTTATGAAAACACCATTTATCAATAAAGAAGACTTAGAAGCGATTGTTGCCGAGTTCCCAACTCCCTTTCACTTGTATGATGAGAAGGGAATTCGTGAAAAGGCAAGAGCCGTCAACCAAGCATTTTCATGGAACAAGGGCTTTAAGGAATATTTTGCAGTTAAGGCTACTCCAACACCAGCTATTTTGAAAATTCTCCAAGAGGAAGGCTGTGGTGTGGACTGCTCTAGTTATGTGGAGCTTTTGATGAGCCATAAACTGAATTTCCCTGGTTCTGAGATTATGTTCTCTTCAAACAATACGCCAGATAAGGAATATGCCTATGCGCGTGAATTGGGTGCGACCATTAACTTGGATGCCTTTGAAGATATTGAACATCTGGAGCGAGCAGCAGGCATTCCAGAAATCATCTCATGTCGTTACAATCCTGGAGGCGTTTTTGAGCTAGGAACAGACATTATGGACAATCCTGGAGAAGCCAAGTTTGGTATGACCAAGGACCAGTTCTTTGAAGCTTTTGCTATCTTGAAGGAAAAAGGAGCCAAGACTTTTGGGATTCACTCCTTCCTAGCGTCCAATACCGTGACCCATCTCTATTATCCAGAGTTGGCGCGTCAGCTTTTTGAATTGGCTGTTGAAATCAAGGAAAAGTTGGGCATTTCGCTAGACTTTATCAATCTTTCTGGCGGTATTGGTGTTAACTATCGTCCAGACCAGGAGCCAAATGATATCGTCTTGATTGGCGAGGGGGTTCGTAAGGTTTATGAAGAAGTTCTTACGCCAGCAGGTCTTGGTCAGGTCAAGATTTTCACTGAATTGGGTCGCTTTATGCTAGCCCCTCACGGTGCTTTGGTCACAAGAGTGACTCATAAGAAAAAAACCTACCGTACTTATCTGGGTGTGGATGCATCAGCAGTCAACCTCATGCGTCCAGCTATGTATGGAGCCTACCATCATATTACTAACGTGACACATCCAGATGGACCAGCTGAAGTGGTAGATGTGGTTGGTTCACTCTGTGAAAACAATGATAAATTTGCAGTGAATCGCGAACTGCCTTATACAGAAATAGGTGATTTGCTGGTAATTCATGATACAGGTGCTCACGGTTTTTCAATGGGCTACCAGTACAACGCCAAACTTCGTTCTGCGGAAATCCTCTATACCGAAGAAGGTAGAGCCCGTCAAATCCGCCGTGCAGAGCGCCCTGAGGACTACTTTGCAACCTTGTATGGCTTTGATTTTGAAGAATAAAATGATAAGTAATTGAAAATGAAATTGAAAAACAGATTGCTTTCTAAAAAATAGGCAAAAATCTTGTTTTTCCTTCAAGTCGTGATATAATAAAACTATAAAACGTTTTCAAGGAAGGTAACGATATGTCTGAAGAAACAATTGATTATGGACAAGTGACAGGAATGGTGCATTCGACAGAAAGCTTTGGGTCAGTAGATGGGCCTGGTATTCGCTTTATTGTCTTTTTGCAGGGCTGTCACATGCGTTGCCAGTATTGCCACAACCCGGACACTTGGGCTATGGAGTCCAATAAATCACGTGAACGGACGGTAGATGATGTCTTGGCAGAGGCCTTGCGCTACCGCGGTTTCTGGGGAAATAAGGGTGGTATTACAGTCAGTGGAGGAGAAGCCCTCTTGCAGATTGATTTCCTGATTGCCCTCTTTACCAAGGCTAAGGAACAAGGAATCCACTGTACCTTGGACACCTGTGCCCTTCCATTCCGTAATAAACCACGTTACCTTGAGAAGTTTGACAAACTCATGGCTGTTACTGACTTGGTTCTCTTGGATATCAAGGAAATCAACGAAGAACAACACAAGATTGTCACTAGTCAAACTAATAAAAATATCTTGGCCTGTGCCCAGTATCTATCAGATATTGGTAAACCTGTCTGGATTCGCCACGTGCTAGTTCCAGGATTGACAGACAGAGACGATGACTTGATTGAACTTGGTAAGTTCGTCAAGACCCTCAAAAATGTTGATAAGTTTGAAATCCTGCCTTATCACACTATGGGTGAGTTCAAATGGCGTGAACTGGGAATTCCTTATTCACTCGAAGGGGTTAAACCACCAACAGCAGACCGCGTGAAAAATGCTAAAAAACTCATGGATACCGAAAGTTATCAAGACTATATGAAACGTGTACATGGATAAAAAAGAAGCCTGATGGAAACATCGGGCTTTTAAGTTTACACAAATATATATAATTAAATAAAACAAAATTTTATACTCTTCGAAAATCTCTTCAAACTACGT
>NZ_KV794215.1:93830-108579 GCF_001808665.1 Streptococcus sp. HMSC070B10
TTCCATCTGCAACCTCAAAACAGTGTTTTGAGCAGCTTGCGGCTAGCTTCCTAGTTTGTTCTTTGATTTTCATTGAGTATTAAATCTTTTGACTCTTGAAATTCTGAAAAAAATCCGAAAATGAATATGTAAGATATAGTTACTTTTAGAAATATTAAATAGAATAGGAGAACATCATGGAACAAAGTATTACCATTAAAAATTTATGTAAGTCGTATGGCCAAGCTCAAATTTTAAAAGATATTTCTTTTGAAGCAAAAGCAGGTAGAGTGACTGCTTTCCTAGGTCCAAATGGAGCTGGAAAAAGTTCAACCTTACGTATTTTATTAGGATTAGACAAAGCAACATCTGGTCTTACCAAAATTGGAGATCAAACTTATAAGGAATTAAAATTTCCTCTAAAGACTGTAGGAGCTTCATTTGACAGTGTAGGTGCTCCTGATGATCGGACTGTTTATCAACATTTGAAAATTGTTGCTGCTAGTAATGGGATATCCAGTCAGCGAATAGATCAAGTCTTGGATATGGTGGATATTAGCCATAAGAAAAAATCTAAAATTGGGAAATTATCATTAGGAGAAGGACAACGATTAGGAATTGCAACAGCTCTATTAGGAAATCCTCAATATCTGATATTGGATGAACCAACTAATGGGTTGGATCCAAGAGGAATTCGGTGGTTTAGAGAGTTTATAAAAAAACAAGCTCAAGAAGGGAAGACAGTCTTGCTATCATCTCATATATTATCGGAAGTGGAAGCAGTAACAGATGATGTAGTTATCATAAATAAAGGAAAAGTTCTTATAAAAGGCACTTTACAAGAAGTGATGAAAAATCTTTCTTCACTAGAAGAAGTCTTCTTTAGTTTAACAGAGGGAGGAAAGTGACATGGCACTTATATACTCTCTTCATTCTGAAATATTGAAATTGCTTTATAGGAGAGCTACTCATGTTGTATTATTCTTGATACTGGTATTTCAAACGTTTTTAGCAAATATTGGTGCTTCTCAAATTGTTTCAGTTGGTATCCATGCTACACCAGAGACAAATCCAGAATTAGCAGAAGCTATACCTCCTATTGAATTTTTAGGTTTTGATGTCACTTTATTTGGTGTTTTTATTATGATTATCCTAGGTTCAATTTACGGAGCCGAGGAGTATAAATGCTCTGCTATTCGTACAAGTCTCCTCTCTATTACAAATCGAAGTATTTTCCTAGTTTCAAAAACATTAGTTTGGCTTGTATTTTCTTTTTTCATTTCTTTTCTATCAATATTCCTTACGATTAACATGACACATTATGTTTTAGGACAAGATGGCTTATTGCTTTTTTCACTAAATGGAACAGTTTGGTTCTATATGTTTTTAGCCAGTATAGCTTGGACTTTGTTGGGACTTCTAGCCTATATTATGGCTTTGACATTTAAAACAGCCATTGTTCCTCTATTATTTTTGCTTCCCCAAGTCTACAATTTAGGAACATTCTTAGCAAACTATATATCGGTTGCAAAATTTCTTCCAGTTGCATTGGGGCAAGGATTGATTGCTACATCTCCTCAAATTTTAGAACATAATAGTTTACAAAATATTTTATTTTTACTTTGTTGGAACTTCTCATTCTTGGCTTTAGCAATCTACCGATTACTTAAGTCAGATATTGGAGGAGGTGAATAAGTTGAAAGAGCAACTTAAAAGTGAGTATCTCAAGTTTATGATGAATCCTTGGCACTGGTTGGTTATAGGTGCTCTATTACTGTGTGTTCCAGCGTTAGTTATTTTTTTAAATAGTAAGCCAGACCAGTTGACTCTACAGTTTGTTTTGGAACAGCTACTGCAAAGTCTCTATTTAGGACAGGCAGGTTTCGTTAGTCTAGCGGTCCTATTTATAGGTCAAGAATTTACAGGTTCTAGCCTTCGTACCAGTTTTCTTACCTGTCCAAACCGTTTGAAATTTATAATATCTAAACTAGCTATTCTATTATGTATTGAAATTGTCCTATTGGCCGCTGTAATATCATTATGTGTACTACTCGCCCAAGGATACTACAATATCAATCTTTTGAGTAATATTAAACATGTTCTAACAATTCTATTTCCAGCTTGTATTTCTATTTTAACCTTCTCTCTTTTAAGTGGTATTTTTGTATTTATTTCCCAGTCTTTTATCTTAATTTTGGGAATCAGTTTATCCCTTTTATTGGGGTTGGGACAAATGTTACTACAATTCAGTTCTTTTTTTAGAAATTTACCATTACTAGCTAGTATGAATTGTTTTTATACCCATCCCTTGTCGCTTTATTATCCAGTGTGGCAAGGCTTGGGGATACAAATAGTTTGGTTATTAATTGTTTTTGTATTTGCTACACTGATACTAATAGGAAGAAATGTACGCTAAAGACAGGGGATGTCCTGTCTTTTTCTCGGTTAGTGCTATAATATAGTTAGGAGGGTGAGTTATGGCTTATAAAATTTTGGTGGTAGATGATGATCTTGCTATTCTTCGCCTAATAAAAAAAGTACTAGAATATGAAAAATATGAAGTAGTCATACGAAATAAGATAGAAGAGATTGATCTTTGTGATTTTACAGGATTTGACTTGATTTTATTAGATATTATGATGCCTGTTAGTGGTTTAGAAATCTGTCAGATGATTCGCGAGCAGATAACTGTTCCTATCTGTTTTATAACTGCTAAGGATATGGATGAAGATTTAGTAGCTGGAATTAATGCAGGTGCTGATGATTATATTATGAAGCCCTTTAGTATGCAAGAATTGTTAGCACGTGTTAAAATGCACTTACGTCGTGAAGAACGGATTAAAGGAAATGTTCATCAAATAAAGATTGGGAAGCTTATACTATATACGGATAGTAAGGAACTATTTGTAAACGATGATAAGATTGCTCTGACAAGGAGGGAATTTGACATAGTGAATCTTTTGGCAAGCAACCCAAGTAAAATATATTCTATTGAGGAAATTTATAATTATCTATATCCACAAAGTTCAGAAGCGCTCTTACGTTCGGTTTCAGAGTACATTTATCAAATTCGTCAAAAGCTGAAACCTTATCAATTAAATCCAATTAAAACCTTATACGGTGGAGGATATCAATGGGTAGAATCAAAAGTTTTAGACAATTAATTCGAGAAACCTGTTGGAGAATTATTTGGCAGTTTAGTCTTGGCTTACTAATGGCCTATCTTATTCCCTTAGCTTCAGTATCTATACAAATAAATGAAGATGGGAAACCTTTAAACAATAGTGGTATTCTATCAATCTTTTTTAATGTGTCATCATGGATATATATTTGTGTTTTATTGATTATTCTAATAAGTTATCACATTGGAAAATTGTTGAAAAAACTGAGTTATGAAATGACTTTGATTTATGAAAATAGTATGTGGTTGGAGAAGGAATGTACAGAAAGTTTAACGGTTAAAGAATTTCGTGAGACAGGAAATCGGATTATTGTGATGCAAGATAGAATTCGACAATTAATAGTTGATGAGAAACAGCAGAAGGAAGATTTAATGTTTCAGGTTTCAGCAGCTTCTCATGATTTAAAAACTCCCTTAACCATTATTAGGGGAAATGTGGAATTTTTGCAGACGATAACTGAAAACGACCAATCTCAAGAATGCTTAGCAGATATAGAAAGAGCTAGTCAACAGTTACTAGATTATTTCAATCAATTGATTCACTATTCTAAAACCTATTATGATGATGAGACAGGTTGGACGGAGTATTCCTCTTCAGATTTTATCAATGAATTAGAGAAAGAAGTCTCTTTTTTGATAAAAAATCAGATGAAGTTTTCTTTTGAACAAAATGTGAAAGGAACTGAAAACTATTATATAAATCCATCTCTTCTGATTCGTGCCATACAAAATATTTTAACAAATGCTTTGGAATACGCCGATAAACAGAACCCTAAAATTAAAATTAGAGTAGAGCAAGAGGGGAAGGAATTGAAAATAGGTATATGGAATAATGGTTCGGAATTTCCAGAGGAAGTTTTAACTAATTTTGGAAAGCTATTTTATCGTATGGATAAAGCTAGATCGGTTAAAGAGCAACATTATGGTATTGGACTTAGTTTTGTATGTAGAGTTGCAAAACTACACAAAGGCCGAGTTGAGCTTAGAAATAGAGATGCGGGAGCAGAAGTTTTAATAACTGTGAATTGTATTAAATCATAGTGATTTACTTGTTAATTATGATTGAATATGTTTTATATGTGAGCTTTTAAACTATTTAACTTTTTTGACTAGTATAAGATGTAACGGTAGATAATAAAAACGAATGATGATATCTAGTTGATGAAAACTATTTATCATTCATTCGTTTTTTAATTATTGGATAATTTACGTAGCTTTATCTTGAACGTTGTTTTCCAGCGTTGCGATTTTTGTGTTTTTTCTTGCTTGTGATAGCAGTTGGTTGTTCAGGGGTAACGTCTTTTCGTCCGTTTGATGTTGAGAAAGCACTTGCTTTTGGTGGGTTCTTGGCTAGTTCTTCACGGACTTTTTTGCGAAGTTTTGGACGAACAATATAGTTGACGATAAACTGCTGAAGAATCATCATGAAACCACCGACAACCCAGTAAAGTGTGACACTAGCTGGTGAGAAGAGGGAGAAGACGACAATCATGAGTGGGCTCATGTAAATCATTTTCTTGATTTGTTCTCTTTGCATTTCATCTTCTACTCCGTGAAGTGAAAGGAGCGATTGAAGATAGTAAAGGACACCAGCGCAGGCAACCAAAATCATACTTGGAGAACCTAGAGGAATACCTAGGTAACTTGCTTGAGCAACCCCTTCAGTATGTTGGGCAGCAAAGTAGATAGCAGAGAAGAAAGGCATTTGAAGGAGGATAGGGAAACATCCTACACCACCAAACATGCTGATGCCGTGCTCTTTTTGAGCAGCAAAGAGAGCTTGTTGGGCTTCTAGTTTTTCTTCTTGAGTTGTTGCTTCCTTGAGACGAGTTTGATGTGGCTCAAGGACATGCTTGAGAGCGTTCATCTTTTCAGAGTGAAGCGTTGCCTTCCATGATTGGTAGATACCAAGTGGCAAGATAATCAAGCGCACGATAATGGTTACGATGATGATACCAACACCAAAACCAAGTCCTTTGTCATTGGCGAAGTACTTGATAGCTTCAGCCATAGGCGCTCCGATAGTATTCCAAATAAATCCTGTTGGCTGACCTGTGGCTTTATCGACGTTGACACAGCCAGTCAAGACAAGCAACATAGCCACTCCCATAGCTGAGAGTGCAAAACGTTTAATAGATTTCACTGTTTTTATTCCTTCTTTAAAAATTATACCTTTCTATTCTACTGTTTTTTTACAAAATATACAATAGTTCTAGAGACCTAATTTGCGATTTTGAAGTCAGGGTAGGGAGGAAAGTTACTCAGTTGGACATCTAAGTAGCTGACTTTTGAAAAAGGTGTGGGTCCTTTTCGTATTTCTTGGATAAATTTCGCCATAATAGCAGATGAGTCTGCTTGGGCTAAGATTTCCACTGTGCCATCGTCGTTATTCCATACTCGGCCAGTGATGCCACCGATTTCAAGTGCTAAGCTGTAAACACCCCAACGAAAACCGACTCCCTGAACCCTACCTTGGGCAATCATTCTAACCTTTTGCATACCAAACCCCTTTGATTGTGTTATAATATTTCTATGACTATTATAACCTCAAAAGCTAATTCTGTGGTAAAAAATGCCAAGAAATTACACCAAAAAAAATACCGCAAGTCTGCCTATTTGATTGAAGGCTGGCATTTGTTTGAAGAAGCTGTCCAAGCTGGAGTGACGATTGAGAAAATCTTTGCCTTAGAAAATTACCGAGATCAGTTAGCCTCGTTTCCGCAAACTGTCTGGGTTTCAGAGGATATTTTGCTAGATTTGGCGGATTCTCAGACTCCACAGGGCATTGTTGCCGTGGTTCAAAAAGAAGAAGTAGGGCAAGCTGACTTTAGTCAGGGTAAGTTCTTGTTTTTGGAAGATGTGCAAGATCCTGGTAATGTAGGAACCATTATTCGGACTGCGGATGCAGCAGGTTTTACTGGAGTGATTGTTTCAGATAAGTCGGCAGATATCTACAGTCTCAAGACCCTACGTTCTATGCAAGGCAGTCATTTTCATCTGCCTATTTACCGGATGTCTAGTCAAAGGCTTCTTAAGGAAGCCAAAGAGGCAGCTATCCCAGTGCTAGCAACAACCTTATCTAAAGATTCTGTTGATTACAGAGAACTGCCTCCTATAGAAAATTTTGTACTAGTCATGGGAAATGAGGGGCAAGGAATTAGTCCCCTTATGGCTGAAAGTGCAGACCAGTTGGTCCACATTAGTATGAAGGGGCAGGCGGAGAGTCTCAATGTTGCCGTTGCAGCCGGTATTTTAATTTTCCATTTAAGCTAATTTTAACTTTCTTTGTTATAATCAAGGAAAGATGTTCATAGAAAAGGAGAAAAGATGAATCACACTATTATTCACGACCGCGCAGGTCTCAATCAATTTTATGCTAAGGTTTATGCCTTTGTTGGTCTGGGGATCGGACTATCCGCTTTAGTATCAGGTCTTATGTTGACCGTCTTTCAGTCTCAGTTGGTTTACTTTTTGATGCAGGGACGCCTCTGGTTGACCATTGCTACTTTTGCAGAGCTAGCTCTGGTCTTTGTTGCCAGCAGTATGGCTTCGAAGAATAGTCCAGCGGCTCTTCCAGTATTTTTACTTTACTCAGTATTAAACGGCTTTACCCTCAGTTTTGTGGTGGCCTTCTATACTCCAGGTACAGTTTTATCTGCCTTTGTATCAAGCGCCCTTCTCTTCTTTGTCATGGCGGCAGTCGGTATGTTCACCAAGAAAGATTTGAGTGGCCTTGGTCGGGCTATGATGGCGGCTCTTATCGGTTTGTTGATTGCTATGGTAGTCAATATTTTCTTGGCTAGCGGTTTCTTTGATTATATGATTAGCGTAGCCATGGTCTTGGTCTTCTCTGGGCTGATTGCTTGGGACAACCAAAGAATTCGCTATGCATATGAGCAATCACAAGGTCGTGTAGAGACAGGTTGGGTTGTGTCAATGGCTCTCAGTATCTATCTTGATTTTATCAATCTTTTCCTAAGTATTCTACGTATCTTCGGTCGCAATGACTAAAGGTCCCTAACATCAGTGTTCGAAGGAGCACTGATTTTTTTATATTTGGTCTTTTCTTTTCTTGGAAATAGGTGTATAATGCTTTTAATTAATTTTTTGAGGAGTAGTTTATGAAGAAAAGTTTTATTCACCAACAAGAAGAAATTTCCTTTGTCAAAAACACTTTTACCCAGTATTTAAAAGACAAACTAGAAGTTGTCGAAGTTCAAGGTCCTATCTTGAGTAGGGTCGGTGACGGGATGCAGGACAACTTATCAGGTGTGGAGAATGCCGTATCGGTCAAGGTTCTCCAAATCCCTGATGCTACTTATGAAGTGGTGCACTCCCTTGCCAAATGGAAACGCCACACTTTGGCTCGTTTTGGTTTCGGTGAAGGTGAAGGTCTTTTCGTCCACATGAAGGCCCTTCGTCCAGACGAAGATTCGCTTGATGCGACCCACTCTGTTTATGTTGACCAGTGGGACTGGGAGAAGGTTATCCCAAATGGACAACGTAACATTGCCTACCTAAAAGAAACAGTTGAGAAGATTTATAAGGCTATTCGCCTGACTGAGCTAGCTGTTGAAGCCCGCTATGATATTGAGTCTGTCTTGCCAAAACAAATCACCTTTATCCACACAGAAGAGTTGGTAGAACGCTACCCAGACTTGACACCAAAAGAGCGTGAAAATGCTATTTGTAAAGAATTTGGAGCAGTCTTCTTGATCGGTATCGGTGGTGAATTACCAGACGGTAAACCGCACGATGGACGTGCACCAGACTACGATGACTGGACAAGTGAGTCTGAAAATGGCTATAAGGGTCTAAATGGTGATATTCTTGTTTGGAATGAGTCTTTAGGTGGAGCCTTTGAGTTGTCTTCTATGGGAATCCGTGTAGATGAAGAAACTCTTCGCCGTCAGGTTGCCATCACAGGTGATGAAGACCGTTTAGAATTGGAATGGCACAAGGCTTTGTTGAATGGCTTATTCCCATTGACAATCGGTGGAGGAATTGGACAATCTCGGATGGCCATGTTCCTACTTCGCAAGAAACACATCGGAGAAGTGCAAACAAGTGTTTGGCCTCAAGAAGTCCGCGATACTTACGAAAATATTTTGTAGAGAATCGAACCGCAAGGTTCGGTTTTCTTTCTCTTTTCGCTCATAATTTGGTATAATAAACGGTATGAAGATCGTATCAGGAATCTATGGGGGACGCCCCCTCAAGACACTAGAAGGCAAGACGACAAGACCTACTTCAGATAAGGTTAGGGGAGCCATTTTTAACATGATTGGTCCCTACTTTGAAGGGGGACGAGTCTTGGACCTTTATGCAGGTAGTGGTGGTTTATCTATCGAGGCAGTATCGCGTGGCATGTCCAGTGCTGTTTTGGTGGAGCGAGACCGTAAGGCTCAGGCTATCGTGGCTGAAAATATTCAGATGACCAAGGAAGTTGGAAAATTTCAACTCCTCAAAATGGATGCAGAAAGGGCATTAGAACAGGTATCTGGGGAATTCGACCTCATTTTCTTAGACCCTCCTTATGCCAAGGAACAAATCGTAGCAGATATTGAAAAAATGGCTGAGAAAGAGCTTTTTTCTGAAGATGTCATGGTCGTGTGTGAGACGGATAAGGCCGTTGAGCTTCCAGAAGAAATTGTCTGTCTAGGCATCTGGAAGGAAAAAATTTATGGAATTAGTAAGGTGACAGTCTATGTCAGATAAGATTGGCTTATTCACAGGCTCATTTGATCCGATGACAAATGGGCATCTGGATATCATTGAACGGGCGAGCAGACTTTTTGATAAGCTCTATGTCGGTATTTTTTTTAATCCCCACAAACAAGGATTTCTCCCTATCGAAAATCGTAAACGAGGGCTAGAAAAGGCTTTGAAACATTTGGAAAATGTTGAAGTTGTGTCTTCTCATGATGAATTGGTGGTTGATGTCGCAAAAAGACTGGGGGCTACTTGTCTAGTGCGTGGTTTGAGGAATGCAGCGGATTTGCAATATGAAGCTAGTTTCGATCACTACAACCATCAGCTGTCTCCTGGTATAGAGACCATTTATTTACATAGCCGACCTGAACATCTCTATCTCAGTTCATCCGGTGTTAGAGAGCTTTTGAAGTTTGGTCAGGATATTGCTTGCTATGTTCCCGAGAGTATTTTGGAGGAAATAAGAAATGAAAAAAAAGATTAGATGGCCCTTATATGTCATTGCGGCCTTGATTGTGACTTTCTTGGCATTTGTAGTGCCCTTGCCCTACTATATAGAGGTTCCAGGTGGTTCGGAAGATATTCGCCAAGTCCTTAAAGTCAATGACACAGAAGATAAGGAAGCTGGTGCCTATCAATTCGTTACGGTTGGTGTTCAGCACGCTACTTTATCCCATATGATTTATGCTTGGTTGACGCCTTTTACAGATATTCGTAGTGCCCAAGAGACTACAGGTGGCTCTTCTGATGTTGAATTTATGCGGATCAATCAATTCTACATGCAAACATCACAAAACATGGCCAAGTATCAAGGGCTAAAAACAGCTGGTAAGGATATTGAACTTAAATACCTTGGGGTTTATGTTCTGACGGTGACGGATAATTCGACCTTTAAAGGGATTCTCAATATCTCTGATACGGTTACAGCAGTCAATGATCAGACCTTTGACAGTTCCAAAGACTTGATTGATTACGTCAATTCTCAAAAACTAGGGGACTCCGTCAAGGTAACTTATGAAGAGGATGGGGAAACCAAGTCTGCAGAAGGTAAGATTATCACCTTGGAAAATGGCAAAAATGGGATTGGAATCGGTTTGATTGACCGTACGGAAGTGACCAGTGATGTCCCAATTCGCTTTTCAACAGCTGGTATCGGCGGTCCAAGTGCAGGTCTCATGTTTAGTCTGGCTATCTATACCCAAATAGCTGACCCTGGCCTTCGTAATGGCCGCATTGTTGCCGGTACAGGTACCATTGACCGTGATGGGAATGTGGGGGACATTGGAGGTATTGATAAGAAAGTTGTAGCTTCGGCTAGAGAAGGTGCCGCGATTTTCTTTGCCCCTGATAACCCTGTTAGCGAAGAAGAACAAAAAGCGCATCCAGATGCCAAAAACAACTACCAAACAGCCCTAGAAGCAGCCAAAACAATCAAGACAGATATGAAAATAGTGCCTGTTAAAACCCTACAAGATGCAATTGATTACTTGAAAAACAATCCCTAGTTTTTAAGTGAAGTTTCCAAACTAGCGCACAAACAGAGAAGATGGTATAATAGTCAAATGGTTCAATTATTATTCACTCTAAGCAGTCACATGCTCTTTATTTATGTGAGTTTTTACCTTTTAAAGAATCTTGTTAGATGGGAAAAAGTCTTAAAAGTAACAGCTGAGAACACAGGAAAAGTTCGTTTATTGGTAGCTTTTTTTAGCATTGTCATGGGCTACATCATGAGTTCTTTCTTTATCGGCCTATATCAGTTGTGGCAAGAAGCGCTTAGAGGATTATTATAAAATCAAGAGTAAAGGAAATAAGTATGGAAAAAATTGTGGTTCAAGGTGGCGATAATCGTCTGGTAGGAAGTGTTACGATAGAAGGAGCAAAGAATGCAGTCTTGCCCTTGTTGGCAGCGACTATTCTAGCAAGTGAAGGAAAGACCGTCTTGCAGAATGTTCCTATCTTGTCAGATGTTTTCACTATGAATCAGGTGGTTCGTGGTTTGAATGCCAAGGTGGATTTTAATGAAGAAGCTCATCTTGTTGAGGTGGACGCGACTGGCGATATCACTGAAGAAGCTCCTTACAAGTATGTCAGCAAGATGCGTGCATCCATTGTTGTCTTGGGGCCAATCCTGGCTCGTGTAGGTCATGCCAAGGTATCCATGCCAGGTGGTTGTACGATTGGTAGCCGTCCTATTGATCTTCATTTGAAAGGCCTGGAAGCTATGGGAGCTAAGATTAGTCAGACAGCTGGTTATATCGAAGCCAAGGCTGATTGCTTACATGGCGCTCATATCTACATGGACTTCCCGAGTGTTGGCGCTACGCAGAACTTGATGATGGCAGCGACTCTGGCTGATGGTGTGACAGTGATTGAAAATGCTGCGCGTGAGCCTGAGATTGTTGACCTAGCCATTCTTCTCAATGAAATGGGAGCCAAGGTCAAAGGTGCTGGTACAGAGACCATTACCATTACCGGCGTTGAGAAACTTCATGGTACGACTCACAATGTAGTCCAAGACCGTATCGAAGCAGGAACCTTTATGGTAGCTGCTGCCATGACTGGTGGTGATGTCTTGATTCGAGACGCTGTCTGGGAGCACAACCGTCCCTTGATTGCCAAATTGCTTGAAATGGGAGTGGAAGTGACGGAGGAAACTGAAGGAATTCGAGTTCGTTCTCAACTAGAAAATCTAAAAGCTGTTCATGTGAAAACCTTGCCCCACCCAGGATTTCCAACAGATATGCAGGCTCAATTTACAGCCTTGATGACCGTCGCAAAAGGGGAATCAACTATGGTGGAGACAGTTTTTGAAAATCGTTTCCAACACTTAGAAGAAATGCGTCGTATGGGCTTGCATTCTGAGATTATCCGTGATACAGCTCGTATTGTTGGTGGACAGCCTTTGCAGGGGGCAGAAGTTCTTTCAACTGACCTTCGTGCCAGTGCAGCCTTGATTTTGACAGGTTTGGTAGCACAAGGAGAAACTGTAGTTGGTAAATTGGTTCACTTGGATAGAGGTTACTACCGTTTCCATGAGAAGTTGGCGCAGCTAGGCGCTAAGATTCAGCGGATTGAGGCAAGTGATGAAGATGAATAAGAGATCAAGCTACGTAATCAAGCGTTTACTTTTAGTCATTTTGGTACTGTTTTTAGGTGCTCTAGCCCTAGGTATCGGCTTAATGGTAGGTTATGGAATCTTGGGCAAGGGTCAAGATCCATGGGCTATCCTGTCTCCAGCAAAATGGCAGGAATTGATTCATAAATTTACAGGAAATTAGGCTGGAGAACCAGTCTTTTTCTAGAGATAAGGAGAAAAATGGATAAAAAAACAAGACAGACACTGATCGGACTGCTAGTGTTATTGCTTTTATCTGCGGGAAGCTATTATATCAAGCAGATGCAGTCGACAGCTAATAGTCCTAAAACAAAGGTTAGTCAGAAAAAACAAGCTTCTGAAGCTCCTAGTCAAGCATTGGCAGAAAGTGTCTTAACAGATGCAGTCAAAAGCCAAATAAAAGGGAGTCTGGAGTGGAATGGCTCAGGTGCTTTTATCGTCAATGGTAATAAAACAAATCTAGATGCCAAGGTTTCAAGTAAGCCTTATGCTGATAACAAAACAAAGACAGTGGGCAAGGAAACAGTACCAACCGTAGCTAATGCGCTCTTGTCTAAGGCTACTCGTCAGTACAAGAATCGTGAAGAAACTGGGAATGGTTCGACTTCATGGACTCCTCCAGGCTGGCATCAGGTTAAGAATCTAAAGGGGTCTTATACCCATGCGGTCGATAGAGGTCACTTGTTAGGCTATGCCTTAATCGGTGGCTTAGATGGATTTGATGCCTCGACAAGCAATCCTAAAAATATTGCTGTTCAAACAGCCTGGGCAAATCAGGCGCAAGCCGAGGATTCGACTGGTCAAAACTACTATGAAAGTATGGTACGTAAAGCCTTGGACCAAAACAAGCGTGTCCGTTACCGTGTAACTCTTTACTACGCTTCAAACGAGGACTTAGTTCCTTCAGCTTCACAGATTGAAGCCAAGTCTTCAGACGGAGAATTGGAATTTAATGTCCTAGTTCCCAATGTTCAAAAAGGTCTTCAACTGGATTACCGAACTGGAGAAGTGACTGTTACTCAGTAAAATACAAAATAAACTCCTATGTCACTTTTTGATATAGGAGTTCTTTCTTACTAGTTTAAGTAGAGCTACAATAGACACTGATACTCAATGAAAATCAAAGTATAAACTAGGAAGCTAGCCGTAGGTTGCTCAAAGCACAGCTTTGAGGTTGCAGATGAAGCTGACGTGGTTTGAAGAGACCTTCGAAGAGTATGAGAAAAAATAATATGTACTGGACTATATTTTGTGATATAATAAAGGATAAGATACTATTTTAGGAGAAGAACTATGGAAGACCCAAGTAGTCAGAATTTGTTGCTACAATTTGTTTTATTGTTTATCTTGACGGTATTAAATGCCTTTTTCTCAGCCACAGAAATGGCTATGGTTTCACTAAATCGTGCGCGTGTTGAACAAAAGGCAGAAGAAGGAGATAGACGCTATATCCGTCTGCTGAAGGTACTAGAAAATCCTAACCACTTTTTATCAACCATTCAAGTAGGAATTACCCTGATTACGATCTTATCAGGGGCGAGTTTGGCAGAAACTCTGGGACGAGAAATTGCATCTTGGCTTGGAAATGGCGAAACAGCTTATGCCGTGGCAAGTTTTCTATCTTTAGCATTTTTGACTTATATTTCCATCGTTTTTGGGGAATTGTATCCTAAGAGAATCGCTCTTAATCTAAAGGATGCCTTGGCGATTCGTACAGCGCCAGTTATCATTGGGCTGGGGAAACTAGTTAGTCCCTTTGTTTGGCTCTTATCTGCATCTACCAATCTCTTGAGTCGCTTGACTCCTATGACCTTTGACGATGCTGATGAAAAAATGACCCGTGATGAAATTGAGTACATGTTGACAAATAGTGAAGAAACACTAGATGCTGACGAAATTGAAATGTTACAAGGAATTTTTTCACTGGACGAATTAATGGCCAGAGAAGTCATGGTTCCTCGAACGGATGCCTTTATGGTCGATATTCAGAATGATAGTCAAACCATCATCCAAAGTATTTTAAAACAAAATTATTCTCGTATCCCTGTCTATGATGGGGATAAGGACAATGTGATTGGGATCATTCACACCAAGAGTCTCCTTAAGGCGGGTTTTGTGGACGGTTTTGACAATATTGTTTGGAAGAAAATCTTACAAGATCCACTCTTTGTTCCTGAAACTATTTTTGTGGATGACTTGTTAAAAGAATTGCGTAATACCCAAAGACAAATGGCAATCTTGCTAGATGAATACGGTGGGATGGCTGGTTTGGTGACTCTGGAAGACCTCTTAGAGGAAATCGTTGGGGAAATCGATGATGAAACGGACAAAGCAGCAATAGATGTTCATCAGATTGGCGATGGTACTTACATTGTTCAAGGTACCATGAATCTCAATGATTTTAATGACTACTTTGATGTTGAACTGGAAAGTGATGACGTTGATACAATCGCTGGTTACTATTTGACAGGAGTGGGGACCATTCCAACGACTGAGAAACTCAGTTATGAATTAGTCAGCCAAAACAAACAACTTATCCTAACCAATGATAAGGTGAAAAATGGACGTGTTACCAAGGTAAAAGTCCAAATTACCGAAGTTGAAATAGAAGAAGAAACAGAGTAAACTAGAGGCTTTTGTCACCATGCGTGACGAAGCCTTTTCAGTTGATTTCATACTCTTCGAAAATCAAATTCAAACCGCGTCAACGTCGCCTTGCCGTACGCAAGTACAGCCTGCGGCTAGTTTCCTAGTTTGCT
>NZ_KV794215.1:108679-136997 GCF_001808665.1 Streptococcus sp. HMSC070B10
TCCTAGTTTGCTCTTTGATTTTCATTGAGTATCAAAAGATTGTCTCCTAAAAAGAAGTCTGTCCCAAATTCGCTCCAAAAATTTTTGTAAGTTATATGTATTCATCAGAAAAAAGAAAAAAGCCCTTCAAACTGGGCTTTCTGTTCATGTGAAACCTGAAAAATCAAGTTATAGAAGGCGGTAGACGGATTTGAACCGACGATCAAGCTTTTGCAGAGCCGTGCCTTACCACTTGGCTATACCGCCTTAACGTTTATTATTATACCTTGAAAATGATTTTCAGTCAATAGCTTTTTTAGTTTTTTTGTGTCAATAAGCCTAAATATTCTGAAAATTCGTTTACTTTTCTTGAAATCTATGATATAATTGATGATAACCTATACTTTATTTATAAGAGGAGTAAATAAATGAAAAAAAGTCAAGTGCTTGCTGTAGCGGGAGCTACCTTATTAGCGTCAGGAGTTCTAGCTGCGTGTTCAAACACTAGTTCAAATAATGCTAAACTAGCAAAAGATTACCAATATGTTTATCAAACAGATCCAGAAACTTTGGATTATATCGTCAGCAATATCGATTCAACATCATTCGTCACAACAAATGCTGTAGATGGTTTGTTAGCTAACGATAAATATGGTAATCTAGTTCCTTCTATTGCTGAATCATGGACAGTTTCAAAAGATGGTTTGACTTATACCTATAAAATCCGTAAGGATGCTAAATGGGTGACAGCAGAGGGAGAAGAATACGCTCCTGTAACTGCTAAAGACTTCGTTACTGGTTTGAAACACGCTGTAGATGGAAAATCAAAAGGACTTTCAATCGTTAGCTCTTCTATTAAGGGATTAGAAGCATATATCAAGGGTGAAACAAGCGATTTTTCAACCGTTGGAGTAAAAGCGCTTGATGATCAAACACTAGAATATACCTTGAACCAGCCAGAAACTTTCTGGAATGACAAGACCACTAGTGGTGTTTTGATGCCGGTTAATGAAGAATTCTTAACTTCAAAAGGGGAAGGTTTTGGTGCCCCAACCGATGCTAACTCTATTCTTTATAACGGTCCATTTGTCTTGAAATCTGTAACTCCAAAATCATCTATCGAGATGGCTAAAAATGATGCTTACTGGGACAAAGAAAATGTAAAAATTGAGAACGTTAAGTTCACTTTCTGGGATGGTAAGGACCAAGATGTGATTGCTAAAGGTTTTGCTGATGGTCAATATAGCAAGGCTCGTATCTTCCCTACAAGTTCTACATATGAAAAATATGCAGCTGACTTCAAAGATAACATTTACTTTAATGAACCAGGAGCGGGTGTTGCAACTGTCAGCTTGAACTATGGCCGTACAACCTATAACCACACTGCCAAAACAAGTGATGCTCAAAAGACATCTACTCAGAAAGCATTGCTAAACAAGGAATTCCGTCAAGCCTTGAACTTTGCTGTCGATCGCAATTCTTACTCAGCTCAAACAAATGGTACTGATGGAGCTGCAGTAGCCATCCGTAATACGTTTGCACCTTATAATCTTCAAGTTGGTAAGAAAACATTTGGTGAATTGGTACAAGATAGCTTGGCTAAGACAAATTCTTCTACTTGGTCAAACGTGTCTCTAGCAGATTCTCAAAATGGCCTTTACAATGAAGAAAAAGCTAAAGAAGTCTTTGCTAAAGCTAAATCAAGCCTACAAGCTGAAGGTGTTGAATTCCCAATCCACTTGGATGCCTTGGTTATCCAAGAATCAACAGCGGTTGTAAACCGTGTTCAATCATTGAAACAATCAATTGAAAAAGTATTGGGTTCAGATAATGTTGTTGTAGACTTACAACAAATGACTCAAGCAGAAGCTTTACCAATTTCATTTAGCGCTCCAACAGCTAAAGAGCAAGACTGGGATATCCATACCTTGCTAGGATGGAACCCTGACTATCAAGATCCTTCTACTTTCTTGGATCAATTCGTCCTTAAGGGAGGAAGCACTCGTCTTTACCTTGGTATTGACCAAAACACAGATGCATCAGTAGTAAGCAAACTTGGTTTAGCTGACTATGGAAAATTACTTGATGACGCAAACAGCGAAAACCAAGATGTTCAAAAACGTTATGAAAAATACGCGGTGGCACAAGCTTGGTTGACTGACAATGCTTTGACAATTCCAGTAATGGCTTCTCCTAAAGAAACAGCCGTTTCATATGTTTCAAAAGTTCTACCATTTAGCTCTTCATATTCTGTAGCCGGCCTTAAAGGTGAAAATTCAGGATACTTGAAGTACACTGAAGTTGGTGAAAAAGCAATCACCAAAGAAGAGTATGAAAAAGCTCGTGAAAAATGGTTGAAAGAAAAGACTGAGTCAAACGAGAAAGCTCAAAAAGAATTGGCAAGTCATGTGAAGTAAATAATTTTCAATAGAACTTTCTCTCCATGAGGAGAAGGTTCTTTTGGGATTTTTAAAGGAAATGATATGAAAAAATATATTTTTATGCGTGTTTTGCGGTCCTTGGTTTCTATCTTTTTAGTAACAACCTTGACTTACACGATTATCTATACAATGGTTCCTCGAAAATTGATTTTCAAACAGGATACCAACTATAACAAGATTGCGACAACTGCTGATAAACGTGATAACTATGAGAATACCGTCTATGAGCGTATGGGCTATATCGAGTACTACGATACCAAAGAGTTGCAAGAAAAAGCTAGCCAGATGGACGCTTCTGTAACAGTTGAAGCTAATGATACCAACAAGGCTATCTATGAAAAATACATCAAACAAATCGGTCATGGTTGGACCCTGGGAGAATTTACTGAAAGTGGCCAATTCTACGCTACTCGTGAAATCCCAATTTTTGAACGTGTTTTCAAATTCTATGCTAACTTGATTGACATTGATCATACAAATAAAATTCAAGACCCTGAAAATCCAGACTTGAAGCGTTACCTTCGTTTCGAAAACGATCCAGCGATCGGATGGTCATTGGTTGGTTCAGGAACTAAACATAAATATCTCTTGTACTTCAATAGTCAGTTCCCGTTTGTGCATCAAAACTTTGTGAACATTAATTTAGGTGACTCTTATCCAACCTATGCTAATAGCCCTGTTTTACAGGTTATTACTCAGGGACAAGGACAAACAAAAACATCTCAAGTTCAGTTCCCAACAGGTAAGAAAACTTCTTCTGTAAATATTTACTCAAGAACCTACAAATCACCTAGTCAGGCTGACTCTCGTGAAGTAGCCAACTACGGAAAAGATGACCCTTATACAGCTACGGAAAGCAATTACCAATATCCTTCTATGATTGCCAGCTCTGCTGTCGTTGGATTGATCGGTTTGGTGATTTCTTATGCGATTGCTGTGCCACTTGGTTCAGCTATGGCTCGCTTCAAGAACACTTGGATTGATAGCTTCTCAACAGGGGCTTTGACCTTCTTGATGGCTCTTCCAACAATTGCCTTGGTTTATATCGTTCGTTTGGCTGGTTCTTCAATCGGCTTGCCAGATTCATTCCCTATCTTGGGTGCTGGAGATTGGCGTTCGTATGTTTTACCAGCAGTTATCCTTGGTTTGTTGGGTGCTCCTGGTACAGCTATTTGGATTCGTCGTTACATGATTGATTTACAATCGCAGGACTTTGTTCGTTTTGCTCGTGCAAAAGGTTTGTCTGAAAAAGAAATTTCAAACAAACACATCTTTAAAAATGCCATGGTTCCGCTGGTTTCAGGAATTCCTGGTGCTGTTATCGGGGTTATCGGTGGTGCAACCCTTACTGAAACAGTCTTCGCCTTCCCAGGTATGGGTAAAATGTTGATTGACTCTGTAAAAGCATCTAATAACTCTATGGTCGTTGGTCTTGTCTTCATCTTTACATGTATTTCTATCTTCTCACTTCTTTTGGGAGATATTTGGATGACGATTATCGACCCACGTATTAAATTGACTGAGAAAGGAGGCAAATAATGTCTACAATCGATAAAGAAAAATTTCAGTTTGTAAAACGTGACGATTTTGCCTCTGAAGCCATTGATGCGCCAGCTTATTCATACTGGGGTTCAGTGTTTAGACAATTTATGAAGAAGAAATCAACTGTAGTCATGTTGGGAATCTTGGTAGCTATCATTTTGATGAGTTTCATCTACCCAATGTTTTCTAAGTTTGATTTCAATGATGTCAGCAAGGTAAACGACTTTAGTGCTCGTTATATCAAGCCAAATGCTGAGCATTGGTTCGGTACAGATAGTAACGGTAAATCTCTCTTTGACGGTGTCTGGTTCGGAGCTCGTAACTCTATCCTCATTTCTGTGATTGCGACAGTGATTAACTTGGTCATCGGTGTTTTTGTCGGTGGTATTTGGGGAATTTCAAAATCAGTTGACCGCGTGATGATGGAAGTTTATAACGTCATTTCAAACATCCCATCTCTTTTGATTGTCATTGTCTTGACTTACTCAATCGGAGCTGGATTCTGGAATCTGATTTTTGCCATGAGTGTGACGACATGGATTGGGATTGCCTTCATGATCCGTGTGCAAATCTTGCGTTATCGTGACTTGGAATACAATTTGGCGTCACGTACTTTGGGAACACCAACCTTGAAGATTGTTGCCAAAAACATCATGCCACAATTGGTATCTGTTATTGTGACAACCATGACTCAAATGCTTCCAAGCTTTATCTCATACGAAGCCTTCTTGTCTTTCTTCGGTCTTGGATTACCGATTACTGTGCCAAGTTTGGGGCGTCTGATTTCAGATTATTCACAAAACGTAACAACCAATGCTTACTTGTTCTGGATTCCATTGACAACTCTTGTCTTGGTATCCTTATCCCTTTTCGTAGTTGGTCAAAACTTAGCGGATGCTAGTGATCCACGTACACATAGATAGGAGTAGAAATGACAAAAGAAAAAAATGTAATTTTGACTGCTCGCGATATTGTCGTGGAATTTGACGTTCGTGACAAAGTATTGACAGCCATTCGCGGCGTTTCCCTTGAACTAGTTGAAGGAGAAGTATTAGCCTTGGTAGGCGAGTCAGGATCAGGAAAATCTGTTTTGACAAAGACCTTCACAGGTATGCTCGAAGAAAATGGTCGTATTGCCCAAGGAAGCATTGACTACCGTGGTCAAGATTTGACAGCTCTATCTTCTCACAAGGATTGGGAACAAATTCGTGGTGCTAAGATTGCGACTATCTTCCAAGATCCAATGACTAGTTTGGACCCGATTAAAACAATTGGTAGTCAGATTACAGAAGTTATTGTAAAACACCAAGGAAAAACGCCTAAAGAAGCGAAAGAATTGGCAATTGACTACATGAATAAGGTTGGGATTCCAGAAGCAGATAGACGTTTTGATGAATACCCATTCCAATATTCTGGAGGAATGCGTCAACGTATCGTTATTGCGATTGCCCTTGCCTGCCGACCTGATGTCTTGATCTGTGATGAGCCAACGACTGCCTTGGATGTAACCATCCAAGCACAGATTATTGATTTGCTAAAATCTTTACAAAACGAGTACCATTTCACAACAATCTTTATCACCCACGACCTTGGTGTGGTGGCAAGTATTGCGGATAAGGTAGCGGTTATGTATGCAGGAGAAATCGTTGAGTATGGAACTGTTGAGGAAGTCTTCTATGACCCTCGCCATCCATATACATGGAGTCTCTTGTCTAGCTTGCCTCAGCTTGCTGATGATAAAGGGGATCTTTACTCAATCCCAGGAACACCTCCGTCACTTTATACTGACCTGAAAGGGGATGCCTTTGCCTTGCGCTCTGACTATGCAATGCAGATTGACTTCGAACAAAAAGCTCCTCAATTCTCAGTATCAGAGACACATTGGGCTAAAACTTGGCTACTTCATGAGGATGCTCCAAAAGTAGAAAAACCAGCTGTGATTGCAAATCTCCATGATAAGATCCGTGAAAAAATGGGATTTGCCCATCTGGCTGACTAGGAGGAAGGAAATGTCTGAAAAATTAGTAGAAATCAAAGATTTAGAAATTTCCTTCGGTGAAGGAAGTAAGAAGTTTGTCGCGGTTAAAAATGCTAACTTCTTTATCAACAAGGGGGAAACATTCTCGCTTGTAGGTGAGTCAGGTAGTGGGAAAACAACTATTGGTCGTGCCATCATCGGTCTTAATGATACAAGTAATGGGGATATCATTTTTGATGGTCAAAAGATTAATGGTAAGAAATCGCGTGAACAAGCTGCAGAATTGATTCGTCGTATCCAGATGATTTTCCAAGACCCTGCGGCAAGTTTGAATGAACGTGCCACTGTTGATTATATTATTTCTGAAGGTCTTTACAATCATCATCTGTTCAAGGATGAAGAAGAACGTAAAGAGAAAGTTCAAAATATTATCCGTGAAGTAGGTCTTCTTGCTGAGCACTTGACTCGTTACCCTCATGAATTCTCAGGTGGTCAACGTCAACGTATCGGTATTGCCCGTGCCTTGGTCATGCAACCAGACTTTGTTATTGCGGATGAGCCCATTTCAGCCTTGGACGTTTCTGTGCGTGCCCAAGTCTTGAACTTGCTCAAAAAATTCCAAAAAGAACTTGGTTTGACCTATCTCTTTATCGCCCATGATTTGTCTGTCGTTCGTTTTATTTCAGATCGTATCGCAGTTATTTACAAGGGTGTTATTGTAGAGGTTGCAGAAACAGAAGAATTGTTTAACAATCCAATTCATCCATATACTCAAGCCTTGCTTTCAGCGGTACCAATCCCAGATCCAATCTTGGAACGTAAGAAGGTCTTGAAAGTATATGATCCAGATCAACATGATTATGAGACAGATAAGCCATCTATGGTAGAAATCCGTCCAGGTCACTATGTTTGGGCCAACCAAGCCGAATTGGCGCGTTACCAACAAGGGTTAAACTAATAATGGTTTTATAATTTCCATGTCAACTTTTATGGAAATTATAAACCTTTTTTTGTTGGATTGATTTGAAAAAACTTTGAAAGTAGCTTGAAAGAATTTTCGAAAGAAATAGAATTCTTAGAAAATCATTGAATTATAGTGAGATGAAATAAAATCTGAACAACTAGATTAGGAAAGTCAAATTAATTTCTAGAAAAGTTTTAGAAGTCGCGGCGTATTACTCTAGCTTCAATCTACTATAGTCTAATACTCTTCGAAAAGCTCTTCAAACCACGTCAGCTCTATCTGCCACCTCAAAACAGTGTTTTGAGCAACCTGCGGCTAGCTTCCTAGTTTGCTTTTTGATTTTCATTGAGTCTAATATCTACAATGGAAAAAACTCTAGCTATCAGTTCATTGATAGTTAGAGTTTTTCTATTCATATGATTTAAGGAGTTCAAATAAGGCTTCTATTTCTGATGACGGTGTAGCTGATTTAAGGTAAGCGTAATAAACTGTAAAAGTTATCTTATCCTTCGGTATAAGAGGGATTTTTATTAAATCATCATCTTCATCAGAAAGTGCGATATCAGCCAGTAAACTAAGGCCAATCCCTTTCTTTAAAAGTTCTTTAAGAATGACAATATCATCTATCATAAAGAATATTTCTGCCTTGTTTTGATGCTTTTGATTAAGCATTTCAAAAGCTTTCAGGTGAACAAAGTGTTCGTCTAAGAGTATAAAGGATTGATCTACTAATTCTTCAAAAGCGAGGGAAGGAACAGTGGCAAAAGGATGGTTCTTAGATAAAACGACATACAGTTCTTTATGAAATAGCTCGTGTGTCTCTATTGAAGGATAATTGAGAGGTTCAATCAAACCGAGTAGGCTTGCATTAAGGTCTCCCTTAAGGAGAAGGTTTAATAACTCTACGGAGCCACCGCGGATAGGGCGTATCTTTTTTAAAAAATCGAATTTATCTTTTTCGTTTAAGGCAGCAAAGAGATACTGAATGATAATAGGAGGGAATCCTACAGTAGAGTATTGTGCCAAGGAGCGATTAATTTCTTTGCGAGTAGAAATGACCTCAGGTAAAATCAGTTCTGTATGCTTTAGAAGGATTTGTCCTTGAGGAGTTAGCTTGAAGGAACGATGCGAGGGGTCATGGTGAATCAATTTGCAGTTAAAGGATTCCTCTAAGCGCTTGATAGCATAAGAAATAGATGGTTGGCTGACTTTATGTTGTTTTGCTACTTCCGTATAGGATTGAAGCTGGCAGAGGTCATAAAAATATTGTAGATCTTTTAAATTCATATGGGTTCACTTTCATTAGTTGGAGAAGGAAAATAAGTGGAAAACAGCAGATAAATAATTTTTATCCGTATCCTACAATTTGACTATACGAGTATTCACCAGTTAAAATGTAAGTGAGTCAGGGATCTCAAAGATTATCTAAGATACTCTCAAAAATGACCAACATTTTTTCTCGTTTATCAATAGGGAGCTGTTTAATCTTCATGTTGATTCTTTTGAGTGAAAGATTGTCACTCTTATTAGAGGTTGATTCAAGGCTATCAAAATTGAAAAATTCCTCTGGGGTCATTTCTAGGGCGTCAATCACTTTTTCAAGACTGTGAATGGTCAGATTCACATTTTGGTTTTCAAGTTGATTGATATACTTAAGCCCGAGTCCTGCTTGTTCCGAAAGTTCTTCCTGGCTCATTTTATTCTGTGTTCGAAAATATTTCACTTTTTGGGAAATATATTGTTGTAAATAGTTTTTAGTTGTCATATAAATAGAATACAAGTTTTATATGACAAAAAAACACCTTAAAAAATACAAAGTATTGCATAACATACCTAGATGATATTTATTTTAATTAGGATTGTCAATTTGTATGATTGGTTTATTTTACTCGAAACTTTTAGTAAAGAGAGATCATCGAGAGTTTGATGAGTTCAGAAATTTATAACATATGCGTATACAATTGTATTATTTAAACAACAACGTTTTACGAACAATTAGTTTCATGTGGTATAATGTAAGTAAAAAGGAGGTTGCACTATGACTGCACATGATATTTTAAACAATCCTTTCCTCAATAAAGGTACTGCCTTTACCTTAGAGGAGCGAAAGGAACTAGGCCTTATTGGTTTACTGCCACCGTATGTTCAAACGATTGAAGAACAAGCGGCGCAAACTTATGCACAAATGCAAACAAAAGCCAATGATTTGGAAAAACGTCTTTTCCTAATGGAAATTTTTAATACCAACAGGACTCTTTTCTATTACCTCTTTTCTCAACATTTGAAAGAATTCAATCCAATTGTATATGATCCAACCATTGCAGATACGATTGAAGGCTATAGTGATCTTTTTGTAGATCCCCAATATGCGGGATATCTTGATATTAATCATCCTGAAAATATTGAAGCTACTTTGAAAAACGCTGCCGGGGGTCGCGAGATTCGTCTCATTGTTGTAACAGATGCAGAAGGAATCCTTGGAATTGGCGACTGGGGAACAAATGGTGTTGATATTTCTGTTGGGAAATTGATGGTCTATACGTGTGCTGCTGGAATCGATCCTTCGATGGTCCTTCCTTTAGTCATTGATGCAGGGACTAACCGTGAAAAACTTCGTAACAATCCTAATTACTTAGGGAATCGTCACGAACGGGTCCGCGGAGATCGTTACTACGACTTCATTGACCAATTTGTTCAAACAGCAGAATGTCTCTTTCCTAAACTCTACCTTCACTGGGAAGACTTCGGCCGCTTGAATGCTGCCAATATTCTTGAAAAATACCGGAAACAAATTCCAACCTTTAATGATGATATTCAAGGTACAGGAATCGTTACCTTGGGTGGTATCTTTGGTTCGCTGGATATTAGTGGTGAAAAATTAACAGATCAAGTTTATCTCTGCTATGGTGGTGGTACTGCGGGTGCAGGAATTGCCTCTCGTGTTCTTCGTGAAATGGTAAGTGAAGGTCTTTCTGAAGAAGAAGCCTATAAACGTTTCTTTATGGTTGATAAACAAGGTCTTCTCTTTGATGACATGGATGACTTGACACCAGAGCAAAAACCATTTGCTAAGAAACGTGCTGACTTTAGTAACGCAGATAAGTTGACTGACCTGCTTGAAGTAGTGAAGACTGTGAAGCCAACCATTCTTGTAGGAACTTCAACTCAGCCTAATACCTTCACTAAAGAAATAGTAGAAGCTATGTGTGAAAACATAGAACGTCCAATGATCTTCCCTTTGTCAAATCCAACTAAATTGGCAGAAGCTAGTGCCAAAGATTTGATTGAATGGTCAGATGGCAAAGCTTTTGTCGCAACAGGAATTCCTGCTGATACGGTTTCTTATAAAGGTGTAGACTATGTGATTGGTCAAGCAAATAATGCCCTGATTTACCCAGGTCTTGGTCTAGGTATGCTGGCTTCTGAAGCAAGTCTTTTGACTGATGAAATGATTGGAGCAGCGGCGCATTCATTGAGTGGTATTGTCAATCCAGGCCAACCAGGAGCTCCTGTCTTGCCACCATTCAAGTATGTAGCAGATGTTTCTATTAAAGTAGCAGAAGCAGTCGCTAAAAAAGCACAAGAGCAAGGTCTTGCACGCGCTAAGGAAACAGATATGGCCAAAGCAGTTCGTGATTTTAAGTGGTATCCAGAGTATAAATAATTCATTTCTGTTGCCTATCCTCGGGATACTTGGCTTATTTTGGATATGTTAGCAATCTACAGAGTTGATAACCGAAAAGTAAAGAGATTGTCGTATTGACTATTGGTTTTAAACAGTATAAAATAACTGTCGATTTTTTGTCCGACTGCCAAGAGTCAGTTTAATACTACACTAAAATCAAAATGCATTATATAATAGTGATATGAAATCAACCAAAGAAGAAATACAAGTTATCAAAACACTTTTAAAAGACTCTAGTACAACTAAATACCATAAAAGTATTCAAATCGTTCTATTTTGTCTAATGGGCAAATCTTTGAAATTATCCTAAAAGAATTATGAAAGAATTTTCGAAAAATTTTAAAAAATTCTGAAATATTCTTGACAGCTGATAAAAAAGGTGGTAAGATGGGAAACATCAAAAAAGAAAGCAGAAAAAGAAATGAATAAGAGACAAGCTGTAACGATGAATCAAAACTTTTACTTTAGCTACTTTAGATAGTGTTTGTAGACATGTCACCATGGATGCAAACAGTTCAAGCAATTTGTTTGTATCTATGTGGCTAAGATTTTTGATTGTGGTCCATATAGATGAATATCTAAATGGACTAGCAAAGTTATAACTTGTTAGATTATTTCAAGCATCCGTTTAGATAGTATCTAGGCGGTTTTTTATTTTATCTTTTCTGAGAAGGAGTTTCATTATGAAAGTTGTTCGAAAATTACTAGCCCCCCTCTTGGTAGTGGGAATCCTCTTGACCTCTCTGATTAGTTTGCATCAGTTGAAGGCAGATAAGAAAAAAGATGTTTTTCGTATCGGTATTTCACAATTTATTACCCATCAATCTTTGGACGCTACTAGAGAAGGGTTTGTGGATGAGCTGGCCAAACAAGGCTATGTTGAAGGGGAAAATATTGAGATTGATTTGCAAAATGCACAGGGAGAACAACGAAATCTAAAAACGATTTCCCAGCAACTAGCAGAATCTAGTGATGTCGTTCTAGCTATCGCAACGCCTTCTGCTCAGAGCTTGGCTAATACAACGCAAACGACACCTGTTATCTTTTCAGCGGTAACGGATCCTGTCAGTGCCAAGTTGGTTGAGTCAAGAGAACATCCTGGGGGCAATGTAACTGGGACAAGCGATCAGTCATCAGATGCCATTTCAACCCAAATCAATTTGATAAAGAAAGTCTTGCCAAAAGCTAAAACAATTGGAATCCTCTATACTCAGAGCGAGCCCAATTCAGTTGTCCAAAAGGATGAAGCTAAGCGCCTTCTGGAAGAAAAAGGCTTTACCGTTGTTGAAAAAACAATCTTGGACAGTAACAACGTCAAGGCGGCTGCAGAAAGCTTGATGGCAGAGGTGGATATGGTTTTTGTACCAACGGATAATATCATTTCATCAACCATGGAAACAGTCAAGCAGGTTTCTATTAAACACAAGGTTCCAGTATTCGGTGGTTCAACAGAAATGGTTGCGGTTGGTGGCTTGTATAACTACGGAACCAATTATGAAGAATTGGGACGTCAGACAGCAAGAATGCTGGTTCGTGTCTTAAAAGGTGAGAAGCCAGAAAATATAGCAGTTGAGTTGCCTGAAAAACTGGAATTGCATACCAATCAAGAAATGGCAGATGCATTGGGAATTGATATTAGTAAGTTAGAAAGCAAGGAATAAGGAGGTTTAAGATGAGTTTTGTATTATCTAGTTTATCAGAAGGTTTGTTGTGGTCGATTATGGCCATTGGAGTCTACTTGACTTTCCGTATTTTGGATATTGCGGATATGACTGCTGAAGGAGCCTTTCCTCTGGGGGCAGCTGTCGTCGTATCACAGATACAGGCAGGGACCAATCCTTGGATTGCGACCTTACTTGCTTTGCTGGCAGGTATGGTAGCTGGTCTGGTATCAGGGATGCTCCACACCAAGATGAAAATCCCAGCTCTCTTGACAGGGATTGTGACCTTGACAGGGCTTTATTCAATCAATATTAAAATCATGGGAAGTGTGCCCAATCTTTCCTTGGGAGATTCTTCGACTGTCTTTAAACAGTTGGCTAGCTTGGGGCTGTCAAATGAAGAAGCTGTTTTCTCATTCAGTTTAGCCTGTCTCTTACTTGTTTGTTTGGTCTTGACTCTTTTGATGAAAACAGAGATTGGCTTGGTCTTGCGTTCGACTGGGGACAATATTCCGATGAGTGAGGCCAACGGGGTCAATGTAGACACCATGAAGATTGTTGGTTACATGATTTCAAACGGCTTGATTGCCTTATGTGGTTCCTTGTTTGCACAAAATGATGGATTTTCAGATGTGACTTCTGGGACAGGGACCATCGTTGTTGGTTTGAGTGCAGTCATTATTGCGGAAGTATTGATACACGACTTGACCATTGGAGGACGTTTGTTATCCATCGGAATCGGTGCTATTGTTTACCGTTTGATTATTTTAAATATCTATGAAATTCCAAATCTAGATCAAAACCTGGTTCGTCTCTTTAATGCAATCTTGTTAGCCATAGTTTTATTTGCACCAGAATTGCAAAAGAGATTAAAGATTCGTGGTCTAAAATTGAGAAATGAATAGGAGGAGAAAGTTATGGCAAGTTTGTTAACACTTGAAAATATTCACAAAACATTTGAAGCAGGGACGGTCAATGAGAACCATGTCCTCAAAGGATTAGATTTAGAGGTTGAAGAGGGAGATTTTATCTCTGTAATCGGTGGAAATGGAGCAGGGAAATCCACTTTGATGAATATCTTGGCAGGCAATCTATCGGTGGACGAAGGGGACCTTTTATTGGTAGGCAAATCCATTAAAAATCTGAGCGTTCGCAAAAGAGCTAAGGATATTGCCCGTGTTTTTCAAGATCCTAAGATGGGAACAGCTTCTCGTTTGACGATTGAGGAGAATATGGCTATTGCCTTGAGACGCGGGCAGAAGAGAGGGCTTGGCTGGGGTGTGAAGGAGAAGGACAGAATCCAGTTCCAAGAGGCCTTGAAGGAGTTGAATATTGGTCTTGAAAACCGCTTAAAAGTAGATACTCAATATCTCTCAGGAGGACAAAAACAGGCCTTGACCCTAGTCATGGCAGCTCTGGTGAAACCCAAACTTTTGCTTTTGGATGAACATACTGCGGCGCTTGATCCAAAAACCAGTCAAATGGTGATGGACTTGACGCAAAAGATTGTGGAACACCATCAGTTGACGACTTTGATGATTACCCATGATATGAACCATGCGATTGAGTACGGCAATCGTCTCATTATGCTCTATCAGGGTAAGATAGTGGTGGATGTCAAGGGAGAGGAGAAAAAGCATCTGACGGTTGAAGATCTCATGCATCTCTTCCAGAAAAATAGTGGCCAGAGTCTAGTCAGTGATGAATTAGTTTTGGGATAAATAAAAACACCACACTTTGTAAGGACACAAGGTGTGGTTGTATTTTATCTCTTAGACCAAGTCCTCTTCATGAAGAGAAGTAGGATTGGGTATATCTCCAAGCGCCCTGCAATCATTGCAAAGGAGAGGAGAATTTTTGAGATAGGACTAAAGATTGAGAAACTAGAAGTGGTTCCTAGGATAGGCCCAATATTATTGAAACAGCTAAAGACAGCGCTGGTCACAACCAGAAAATCATTGCTATCTAGGCTGACAATAAAGATAAGGGATAGCAAAATCATAGAATAGATGACAAAGTACTTGAGAATCTTATGCTGGGTATCTTTGTCAATCACCGTTTTATTAACATGGAGGGTCAAAACACGGTGGGGCGATAGGATTGACAAAATCTGATTTTTAGCAATTTTTGAAAGGATGAGGCCTCGAATAACCTTGAGTCCACCTGCGGTTGAACCAGCAGAACCACCGATTCCCATGAGGAAGAGGAGGATAAACTGGGAGAAGAGGGGCCAGTTGGTAATGTCTCCGTAACCAAAACCAGTCGTTGTAATGATATTGGAAACCTGGAAGAAGGCCATTTCAAAGCTCTTGGAAAATCCTGAGTAGAGATAGAGGGTATTGAGGCTGATCAAGCCTGTCGAAACCAGCACGATGACCAAGTAAGCCCGAAGTTCTTCGTCACCAAAGAAGGCCTTGACACGACGGAGCATGAGGTAGTAATAAAGGTTGAAATTTACCCCAAAAACCAGAACTCCGATACTAACCAGATAGGTAATCAGTGAGCTACCATAGTGGGCAATTCCATCGTTATAGACGGTAAAGCCCCCAGTTCCCGCTGTTCCCATAGCAATGACAAAACTATCAAATAGGGGCATGCCAGCCAGATAATAGATGATGACAAAGAGGGAGAAGAGAGCTAGATAAAGGAGATAGAGAATCTGGGCAGTGTTTTTAAGTTTGGATACAACCTTACCGAAAACAGGACCAGGAACCTCAGCCTTCATTACTTCTAGGTGGCTATTTTTGGCATTATCCATAATAGCAAGTGCAAAAACAAGCACTCCCATCCCTCCAATCAAGTGGGTAAAACTTCGCCAGAAGAGGAGGGAACGGCTGAGGACCGAAACGTCGTTCAGAATAGTTGCTCCAGTAGTTGTAAAGCCAGAGCTGATTTCAAAAAAGGCATCGATAACACTGGGAATTTGTCTAGCAAAGACAAAGGGGAGACCGCCAAAGAAGGACCAAAGGATCCAACAGAGGGCCACAATCAAGATTCCCTCCTTAGCATAAATCCGTTGATTTTTTGGCTTTTGTAAAATTCCTGAACCGCCTAGTAATACGAGAATCCCTATTGTTGAAAAGAGGGCCGTAAAGACTTGGCTCGATTCACGGTAATAGAGAGCGACAGACACAGGAACCAAAAGAAGAACAGCTTCAATCAAAAGTAATTTTGAAAGGAGGTAACGAATCATACTTTTATTCATTTCTTACCTCGCAATCAAGTCATAAATCTTGGTGATGTTTGGCAACAAGGTTGTTACTAGGAGCTTGTCTCCAACTTCCAACATATCCTCCCCAGTAGGGAAAATAGTCTTGCCCTTTCGAATGATGGCTGCTATAAGAACCCCTTTTTTTAGTTTTAGTTGAGAAAGAGGTTTGGAAGTCATTTTATTAGCTTCCTTGATATGAAATTGCAGGGTTTCGATTTGGCCATTGGCTAGATGGTGCATGGCCTGAAGGTCTGAATACTGGGCATTAACCCGACCACGAATAAAGTGCATAATCGTATCTACAGCGATGCTTTTAGGTGTGATGATACTTGAAAAATCAGGCGCATTGATAATTTCGAGGAGACTGGTACGATTGACCTTGGTGATATTTTTATGTACACCTACCCTGTCAAGGAACATAGAGGTAATCAGATTTTCCTCATCGACTCCTGTTAGAGTCGCAACGGCATCATAGTTTTGAGCACTTTCTTCCAGCAGGATATCTTTTGCGGTACCATCTCCTTGAACGATGTAGAGATTTGGGAATTTCTCGCTAAAGAAGCTAGCGATTTCAGGATTGATTTCAATAACCTTGGTATCGATACGACTGTCTTTGAGGATACCTAGTAGATAATAGGCAATTCTACCAGCTCCAACAATAAGAAGGCTCTTCACGGCACGAGACTTGAAATAATTATGGAAGAGCATCATATCAACACGGTTACCAGTGACAAAGATTCTATCTTTATCCTGTACAGTCATGTCGCCACTTGGAATGATAATTTGATGATCCCTCTCTATCGCACAGACAATGACATTGCCGAATTTTTTCCGAAAATCAGAAATGGGCATTTGGCAAAGACCACTGGAGGATTTAACAGTGAATTCCATCAAGCTGACCCGTCCACCAAAGAAACGTTCGACAGAGAGGGCGTTGGGGAAGTCAATGATATTCGCGATAGCACGAGCAGCCAAGAGCTCAGGGTTAACGATAAGAGAAAAACCGAGAATATTTTTTTCCTTGAAATAAGAGTTAGAATATTCAGGGTTCCGCACACGAACGATGGTCTCTTTAGCTCCCATTTTTTTGGCTAGAACAGCTGCAATCATGTTGACTTCATCGTATTCAGTCAGGGCGATAAAGATATCACAATCCTGGACACTGGCTTGCTCAAGGATGGTAAAATCGGCCCCGTTACCAAGGATACCCATGATATCAAAGCGATTAACAATATGATTGAGAACAGCTTCGTCTTGCTCAATCAGCAAAACATCATGCTTTTCTGCAACCAAGGAGCGACAGAGGGCAGAACCAACTTTTCCCCCTCCGACAAGGATAATTTTCATAATAAAACCTACTTCTTCATTATGTAACTATCATACCTTTTTTCAAGAAAAAATGCACCTACTAGCTAATCAGCAGAGTTTTTAGTAGGAAATTTGTTATAAGGTAAAACTATACCCTATACCTGTTAAATCTGGTCATTAAGTACCTTTGCACCATTCCTCTGGCTATTATCTTTTTGATGACAACTCATCCTAGTCAGTTTGCTTCTAGTTTAAATCAAATTGGTGTGCCTTACAAGATTGCCTATTCAGTCAGCCTGACCTTGCGCTATATTCCAGATTTGCAGGAAGAATTCTTTACAATCAAGATGTCTCAGGAAGCGCGTGGGATGGAATTATCCAAGAAAGCTTCTCTCATGCAACGAATCAAAGGTAATCTGCGCATTATTACGCCCTTGATTTTTAGCTCACTAGAACGCATTGATACCATCGCGACCGCCATGGAGCTCCGACGCTTTGGGAAAGAGAAAAAACGCACTTGGTATAGTTATCAGGCCTTGAAAAAAGGAGACTATCTTACCTTGCTCTTGGCAGCCTTGTTTTTAGTAACTAGTTTACTACTTATCTTGCAGAATCATGGACGATTTTACAACCCTTGGAAATAGCTTGAAAAAATTGAAAAAATCAAGTCGTTTCTATTGACAATGATTCTGAAAGTGTTATACTAAGAAAGTAGTTTCGCTGATTTACTTCAAACCTGTTGTGAGGTAAGTTAACGATGCCTTAACCACGCTGTTTGCTGAGCTTGACTCCGGGCAGTGTGGTATTTTTTTGCAATGGTAAAAGGAAGCAAGTCATGACAAATCACATTGTATTATTTGAACCACAAATTCCACAAAATACAGGCAATATCGCGCGTACTTGCGCTGCAACCAATTCTCCCCTCCACATCATCAAGCCTATGGGCTTTCCTATCGATGACCGCAAGATGAAGCGAGCTGGTTTGGATTATTGGGATAAGCTAGAGATTTATTTTTACGAGAGTTTAGAGGATTTCATGTCTCAGATGAAGGGAAAACTCTATCTGATTTCTAAATTCGCTGAGAAAGTGTATTCTGATGTGGATTTATCGACTAACGAAGACCATTATTTTCTCTTTGGACGTGAAGACAAGGGTTTGCCTGAGGACTTTATGCGCGAACATCCTGAGAAAGCTCTCCGTATTCCTATGAATGATGAACATGTTCGCAGTCTCAATGTGTCTAATACCGTCTGCATGATTGTCTACGAAGCCCTCCGCCAGCAGAACTTTGCAGGTCTTGAGCTCATTCATACCTATGAAGTGGATAAATTGAAATAAAAAATGAAAATGAAAATGAACAAAATGCTTGCGCTTGCAAGCGTTTTTTGTTATGATAAAAGAGTCTTCAGGGCAGGGTGAAATTCCCGACCGGCGGTAAATTTGACTAGCTATTTTAGCTTTCTCGTCGTTGTCTTGTCTCGATATACTTTAAGTATTATCTTCGACTGCGACGCCTAGATAAATCTAAAATATCTTAGCCAAATAAGTCCGCGAGCGTAAGCTGATGTGGTGAGATTCCACAACCGACAGTATAGTCTGGATGGGAGAAGACGAAAGAATAGCTTTGTCTGTTCTGATAGATTTATAGCTAGATTGTAACCGCTTGCTTTTGTTTTCTTTAATAGAGTGAGAGGGAACTTTTGGGGTATAAAAAGTGAGAATAGATAGAGGAATCCTTTCTAACTTCTTCTGATTTTATAGAAAATTGGAGGAACCTGTTATGACAAACACACGTCGACTTTCGACCATTGCGATTCTATCAGCCATTTCATTTGTGCTGATGTACTTTGACTTTCCGCTTTTGCCAGCGGCGTCCTTCCTCAAGATCGAATTTAGTATCTTGCCAGTCCTTGTGGGTCTGGTGGTCATGGATTTGCCTGCTGCTCTAGGAATTCTCTTGCTTCGCTCACTCTTGAAATTGCTTCTTAACAGCCAGGGAGTGAATACTTACATTGGCTTGCCAATGAATATCGTAGCTTTAGGAGTTTTTGTCATCGTATTTGCTTTGATTTGGAAAAAGGAACGGACAACCCTTCGTTTCCTACTAGGCTCTCTAGCTGGAACTATTGGTTTAACCGTGGCTATGTTGGTTCTTAACTATGTTTACGCTGTTCCTTTGTACGCTAAGTTTGCTAACTTTGATATTGGAAAAATTTTGGGACTTTCCAACTACCTAATGACCATGGTATTACCTTTTAACTTGATTGAGGGTGTAATCTTTTCCGTTTCATTCTGGTTGTTGTACGTCCTTTTGAAACCAACCTTAAAACACTATGAAAGATAAACAAACATTTTTAATGAAGGGCAGTTTTGCCCTTTTACTTTTCGTTATTCTTGGCTACATGGTCAAATTTTACCCTGAAACGCTGGTCGGTTTTGACCAACCGATACAGACTGCCGTTCGAGGAGACTTGCCAGATTACTTGACTATTCTTTTTAGGGCCATCACACGCTTGATTGATATTCCAGTGATTATCACTTGGGTTGCTATCGCAGCCTTTATCTTTTATCGTAAGAGATGGAAGATAGAAAGTTTCTTCATGCTGGGAAATCTGTCTTTGGCAGGTCTTTTAATCGTGACCTTTAAAAATATCTACCAGCGCCCACGGCCAACTATTTTACACTTGGTAGAGGAGAAGGGATTTTCCTTCCCAAGTGGCCATTCTCTGGCTGTAACCTTGATGGTAGGCACTCTGATTGTCATTCTCAGTCAACGGATGAAAGATCCAGTCTGGAGAAAAATCGTGCAAATCGTGCTAGGTCTCTACCTAGTCAGTGTGCTAGTATCAAGGGTCTATCTGGGAGTTCATTACCCATCAGATGTCCTTGCTAGTCTCTGTGTGGGCTTGGGAGTCTTGTTTATCGAGTTTCCCTTTTATGATAAGCTCCGCTTCCAATGGCGATTTAAAGGCAAGCAGAAGTGAGATAGGTCTTGCAAGAATGGTAAAAATCTGATAAACTAAGTAGTAATTGAATAGAAATCTGCAAGACTAGTAACTCAAGGGAAATATATCAGGGAGGAGAGCCGTGACTGAAAGCTCTCCATATGAAAGCTGGGCGAATTCACTTGCGCATGGATTTAGAAATGAAGGTCTGACTTGTCAGATAAAAACGGATGGTACCGCGTGTCAACGCTCCGAGTGGAGTTTTTGGCATGTGGTTTTCTTTTTATCTACGAGCGACTGATGGAGGAATTATGTCAACTATTGAAGAACAATTAAAAGCGCTTCGCGAAGAAACGCTGGCTAGCTTGAAGCAGATTACTGCTGAAAATGAAAAAGAGATGCAAGACTTGCGTGTCTCTGTCCTTGGTAAAAAGGGTTCGCTCACTGAAATCCTCAAAGGGATGAAAGATGTTTCTGCTGAGATGCGTCCAATTATTGGGAAACACGTCAATGAAGCTCGTGATGTCTTGACAGCTGCTTTTGAAGAAACAGCTAAGCTCTTGGAAGAAAAGAAAGTCGCGGCTCAACTTGCTAGTGAGAGCATTGATGTGACGCTTCCAGGTCGCCCAGTTGCGACTGGTCACCGTCATGTTCTTACACAAACAAGTGAAGAAATCGAAGATATCTTCATCGGTATGGGTTACCAAGTCGTGGATGGTTTTGAAGTGGAGCAAGACTACTATAACTTTGAACGTATGAACCTTCCAAAAGACCACCCAGCTCGTGATATGCAGGACACATTCTATATCACAGAAGAAATCTTACTCCGTACTCACACGTCTCCAGTTCAAGCGCGTGCTATGGATGCCCATGATTTCTCTAAAGGTCCTTTGAAAATGATTTCACCAGGGCGTGTGTTCCGTCGTGACACAGACGATGCGACTCACAGTCACCAGTTCCACCAAATCGAAGGTTTGGTTGTTGGGAAAAATATTTCTATGGCTGACCTTCAAGGAACGCTTCAATTGATCGTTCAAAAAATGTTCGGTGAAGAGCGTCAAATCCGTCTGCGTCCATCTTACTTCCCATTCACAGAGCCATCTGTTGAGGTGGATGTTTCTTGCTTCAAGTGTGGTGGAGAAGGCTGTAACGTATGTAAGAAAACAGGTTGGATCGAAATTATGGGTGCCGGTATGGTTCACCCACGTGTCCTTGAAATGAGTGGTATCGATGCGACTGTTTACTCGGGCTTTGCCTTTGGTCTTGGACAAGAGCGTGTAGCTATGCTCCGTTATGGAATCAACGATATCCGTGGATTCTACCAAGGAGATGTCCGCTTCTCAGAACAGTTTAAATAAGATTGAAACCTGAAACACAGTCCTATACAGTCCTAGTCATTTTCTCTCGATAGAGAATGGCAAGGACTGACTCGAAGAAAAAGAAAGGAATTGAAAAGGTTCCACTTGGTGGGATCTTACAATCAGAATTATGCTTGTATCTTATAAATGGTTAAAAGAATTGGTGGACATTGATGTTCCATCACAAGAGTTGGCTGAGAAAATGTCAACTACAGGGATCGAGGTCGAAGGTTTCGAATCACCGGCTGCTGGTCTCTCAAAAATTGTTGTCGGTGAGGTTTTGTCTTGCGAAGATGTGCCAGAAACTCACCTTCATGTTTGTCAGGTTAACGTTGGCGAAGAAGAAGCCCGTCAAATCGTTTGTGGTGCCCCAAATGTGCGTGCTGGTATCAAGGTTATGGTGGCACTTCCAGGAGCTCGTATCGCTGACAATTACAAGATCAAAAAAGGGAAAATCCGTGGCTTGGAGTCACTTGGAATGATCTGTTCACTTGGTGAATTGGGAATTTCTGACTCAGTTGTACCAAAGGAATTTGCAGATGGCATCCAAATCTTGCCAGAAAATGCCGTTCCAGGTGAGGAAGTTTTCTCATATCTAGACTTGGATGATGAAATTATCGAACTTTCCATCACCCCTAACCGTGCGGATGCCCTTTCTATGCGTGGGGTGGCTCACGAAGTAGCAGCTATCTATGATAAGGCAGTTAACTTTAAAGAATTTACTCTTTCAGAAACTGATCAAGCTGCAGCAGATGCTCTTTCTGTGGGTATTGAGACAGACAAGGCGCCTTACTATGCAGCTCGTATCTTGGATAATGTGACTATCGCACCAAGTCCGCAATGGTTGCAAAACCTCCTCATGAACGAAGGAATCCGTCCAATCAATAACGTAGTGGACGTGACCAACTACATCCTGCTCTACTTTGGTCAACCAATGCATGCCTTTGACTTGGAGACCTTTGAAGGAAATGACATCCGTGTGCGTGAAGCGCGTGCTGGTGAAAAATTGGTGACTTTAGATGGTGAAGAACGTGACTTGGACGTGAATGACTTAGTTATCACTGTCGCAGACAAGCCAGTAGCCCTTGCAGGTGTCATGGGCGGTCAAGCAACAGAAATCTCTGAGAAATCTAGTCGTGTCGTCCTTGAAGCTGCAGTCTTCAACGGAAAATCAATCCGTAAGACCAGCGGTCGTCTTAACCTTCGTTCTGAGTCATCTTCTCGCTTTGAAAAAGGTATCAATGTGGCAACAGTCAATGAAGCACTTGATGCGGCGGCTAGCATGATTGCAGAACTTGCTGGTGCGACGGTTCGTAAGGGCATCGTTTCAGCAGGTGAGCTTGATACTTCTGATGTGGAAGTTTCTTCTACCCTTGCAGACGTCAACCGTGTCCTTGGAACTCAGCTTTCTTATGTTGATGTCGAAGATGTCTTCCGTCGTCTTGGCTTTGGCCTTTCTGGAAATGCAGAATCATTTACAGTCAGCGTTCCACGTCGTCGTTGGGACATCACTATTGAAGCAGATCTCTTTGAAGAAATCGCTCGTATCTATGGATATGACCGCTTGCCAACCAGTCTTCCAAAAGACGATGGTACAGCTGGTGAATTGACTGCGACACAAAAACTTCGTCGTCAAGTTCGTACGATTGCTGAAGGGGCAGGCTTGACAGAAATTATCACCTACGCTCTGACAACGCCTGAAAAAGCAGTTGAGTTTACAGCTCAACCAAGTAACCTTACAGAACTCATGTGGCCAATGACAGTGGATCGTTCTGTCCTCCGTCAAAATATGATCTCTGGTATCCTTGATACGGTGGCTTATAATGTGGCTCGTAAGAATAAAAACTTGGCCCTTTATGAGATTGGAAAAGTCTTTGAACAAACAGGAAATCCAAAAGAAGAACTTCCAAATGAGATCAACAGCTTTGCCTTTGCCTTGACAGGCTTGGTTGCTGAAAAAGATTTCCAAACGGCAGCAGTTCCAGTTGATTTCTTCTATGCTAAGGGAATTCTAGAAGCCCTCTTTACTCGCTTGGGACTAGAAGTGACCTATACAGCTACGGCTGAGATTGCAAGCCTCCACCCAGGTCGTACAGCTATGATCTCCCTCGGTGACCAAGTTCTTGGTTTCCTTGGCCAAGTGCATCCAGTCACTGCTAAGGCTTACGATATTCCAGAAACGTATGTAGCTGAGCTTAACCTTTCAGCCATCGAAGCAGCCCTTCAACCAGCAAATCCATTTGTGGAAATTACTAAATTCCCAGCAGTTAGCCGTGACGTTGCCCTTCTTCTCAAAGCAGAAGTGACTCACCAAGAAGTTGTGGATGCTATCCAAGCTGCAGGCGTAAAACGTTTGACAGATATCAAACTCTTTGACGTTTTCTCAGGTGAGAAATTGGGACTTGGTATGAAGTCAATGGCTTATAGCTTGACCTTCCAAAATTCAGAAGACAGCTTAACGGACGAAGAAGTCGCACGCTATATGGAAAAAATCCAAGCATCTCTCGAAGAAAAAGTCAATGCAGAAGTGCGTTAACTCATCAATCCATCCTTCGGGGTGGATTTTTTAGTAGAAAAAATCATCAAGCTTTAGCCTGATGATTGAATCAACTTGGGGAATAAGTTCTATGTAATACTGCTATATCTAGGTTAGCCATCCATGTTTTTTGTCATCCAATCAGCTAAGAAGTGGTAAGTATCTTGTCGATTATTCTCGTTTAGAATTTCGTGACGAGAATCCTCAACTAATCGGAGGCTGACTTTCGAATGTGAAGCCTTTAGGAGTTTTACAAATCTTTCTATACCTTTACCATTTTCGCCCAGAAGGTCTTCTTGTCCTGAAATAACGAGAATAGGAAGTTGGGCTGGGATCTCATCGATTACTTGCTTACTAGCTACTTGATTAGAGAAGTAAAAAATGGATCTGTACATAGAAATAGTAGGAATGAATTGACAGAATGGATCCTTCAGATAAGCTTGGTTGGATTCTTCATTTTTTGAGAGCCAATCTACAGATGTTTTCGGATTCTTAATACTTCGATTAAAACTATCAGTTGATAGATAGGTGAGGAGTTTACTACGGTGTTTATCCCCTTTTATAAGTCGGATGCATTCTGTTAGGATGAGAGCAAATCTAGTCAGAACAGGTGCTTGTTGGCCAGTTCCCATGATGATCAAAGCATTGATAGGTAGTTTTCTTTTAGCTACATAATAGCGACACATAAGAGAACCCATAGAATGACCTAGGAGGATGATAGGAAGTCCTGGATAGCTTTCTTGAATAAAAGAGGTCACTCTTTCAATATCATCAATGAGTTCCTCGGGAGATTCAGGAAAGACTCCGAGTTGACTTGGATTTTGAGCAGTATAGCCATGGCCGAGATGATCATGGCCCATAACCGTAAAACCTTCTTTATTCATGGATAGAGCAAATTCTTCATATCGTTCTACGTATTCTACCATTCCATGTACAAGCTGAAGAACGGCTTTTGGCTGTTCAGCTTCCCAAATGATTAAGTTATTGTTGTTTGGTTCGAGTTTAAGTCTTTTTTTCATATCAGATTCCTTGCCTATGATAATCTATAGTCTATCAAAAATATACCATAAAATAGCGCGATAAGCTAGGCAGAATGATGAAGATTAGTAGCAACAATTCGGGACTAAAAATGAACATTTGAGGACATAGCCAACGGATTTATCAAGAAATGAGTATAATAAATTTATCACTTAAAATCTGGAGGACTAAAATGCTTGGTGATAAGCTAATAAAGTTCCTATCCAGAAAATATCCTTCTTGAAATCAAGATTTAAAAATGGACAGAAATTATTGTAAAGGCTATCAAAAAGGAGTATAATGAGTGCAAGACATTTCGGAGGTGAAAGATGCTAGAAGTAAGAAGTCTAGAGAAAAGTTTCGGACCCAAGCAAGTTTTGTTTGGTATTGACTTTCAAGCACGACCAGGTCGTATTTTGGGACTAGTCGGAAAAAATGGTGCTGGGAAGACAACGATTTTCCACAGTATTTTGAAGTTTTTAGAATATCAAGGAGAAATTAGTCTGGATGGTCAGGATATTCGTCAGGAGACCTATGCTCGGATTGGCTATCTGCCTGAAGAACGCAGTCTCATGCCTAAATTGACAGTCTTTGAACAAGTTCGCTATTTGGCGACGCTAAAAGGTATGGATGCCAAGGAGGTCAAGGAAAAACTCCCTCAATGGATGAAGAGGTTGGAAGTGAAAGGGAAGCTGACTGATAAAATCAAGAGTCTGTCAAAAGGAAATCAGCAGAAGATTCAGCTCATCATTACTCTGATTCATGAACCAGACTTGATTATCTTGGATGAGCCTTTCAGTGGCTTGGACCCAGTCAATACAGAATTGCTCAAGCAAGTCATTTTTCAAGAAAAAGAACGTGGGGCAACCATTATCTTTTCTGACCATGTTATGACTAATGTCGAGGAACTTTGTGATGATATTTTGATGATTCGAGATGGCCGTGTGGTTTTGCATGGGCCAGTTCAGGATGTCCGCAATCAATACGGGAAAACGCGTCTCTTTGTTTCAAGTGAACGAAGCAAGGAAGAATTGGAAAACCTTCCTCATGTCAAACAGGTGAGCTTGACCAAACAAGGTAGTTGGAAATTGATCTTAGAGGATGAGAGCGCTGGAAGGGAACTCTTCCCAATCTTGACTCAGGGGCAATACATCGCAACCTTTGACCAGCAAGCGCCAACAATTGATGAAATCTTTAAACTAGAATCAGGGGTGGAAGTATGAGCAATATGTGGGTTGTAATGAAGGAAACCTATCTTCGACATGTCAAATCGTGGAGTTTCTTCTTTATGGTGATTTCACCATTCTTGTTTATCGGTCTCTCTGGAGGAATTGGCTATCTCCAAGGCTCTTCTATGGCCAAAAATAGTAAGATAGCAGTAGTAACAACTGTGCCATCTGTGGAAGATGGGCTCAAGGGTACTAATGGTATCAACTTTGATTATAAGGATGAAGCCAGTGCCCAAGCTGCTATCAAAGATGAGAAAATCAAGGGTTACCTAACTATTGATCAAGAGGATAGTGTCATCAAAGCCGTTTACCATGGTGAAACTTCTCTTGAAACAGGTATCAAGCTAGCAGTGACCAATAAACTCAATGAGCTTCAAGGTCAACTCAATCGATCGGCGGCTAATTTGTCCCAAGAGCAGGAAAAACGCTTGAGTCAAACCGTTGATTTTACTGAGAAGATTGATGAATCCAAGGAAAACAAAAAAATTGTTCAAACCATTGCGGCCGCAGGGCTTGGTTTCTTCCTCTATATGATTTTGATTACCTATGCTAGTGTCACTGCTCAGGAAGTAGCTAGTGAGAAAGGAACCAAAATCATGGAGGTGGTCTTCTCTAGTATCCGAGCTAGTCATTATTTCTACGCTCGCATGCTGGCTCTGCTTCTTGTGATTTTGACCCATATTGGCATTTACGTCGTGGGTGGACTTGCTACCATTCTTCTCTTTAAAGACCTACCAATCTTGGCACAATCTGGTATTTTAAACCATATAGGAGAGGCTTTCTCGCTCAACACCTTATTGTTTGTCTTGGTTAGCCTCTTTATGTACGTTGTTTTAGCAGCCTTCCTAGGTTCTATGGTTTCTCGTCCTGAGGACTCAGGAAAAGCCTTGTCGCCTTTGATGATTTTGATTATAGGTGGTTTTTTTGGAGTGACAGCTCTAGGTGCAGCTGGTGACAATCTCATCTTGAAGATTGGTTCATATATTCCCTTTATTTCGACTTTCTTCATGCCGTTTAGAGCTATTAATGGTTATGCAAATGGGTTAGAAGCTTGGATTTCGCTTGCTATTACGATTGCTTTTGCAGTAACGGCAACAGTCTTTATCGGACGCATGTATGCTAGTCTCGTTCTGCAAACAGATGATTTAGGTCCTTGGAAAACCTTTAAACGTGCCTTATCTTATAAATAGAAGAGCCTCGCGAAAGCGAGGTTTTTTAGAGATAAAAAGAGTGGAATTCAGAAAAATATTTTTCATATCTATTGACTTTTAGGGGTGAAATTTGGTATTATAGTAGGCGGTATTGTTTACCCCATTTGAAAGGCCCCGGAACCTTCCAAATACTTTTCGATGGGAAGGAACACCCATCACCGTAAACAAAAATCGAACTATATATAGGAGAAATCATGAACAAAACAACATTTATGGCTAAACCAGGCCAAGTTGAACGTAAATGGTACGTAGTTGACGCAACTGATGTACCACTTGGACGTCTTTCTGCAGTAGTTGCTAGCGTACTTCGCGGAAAAAACAAACCAACATTTACACCACACACTGATACAGGTGACTTTGTGATTGTTATCAATGCTGAAAAAGTTAAATTGACTGGTAAAAAAGCAACTGATAAAATCTACTACACTCACTCAAACCACCCAGGTGGATTGAAACAAATCTCTGCAGGTGAACTTCGTTCTAAAAATGCAGTACGTTTGATCGAGAAATCAGTTAAAGGTATGCTTCCACACAATACTCTTGGACGCGCTCAAGGTATGAAGTTGAAAGTATTTGTTGGAGCTGAGCACACTCACGCTGCACAACAACCAGAAGTTCTTGATATTTCAGGACTTATCTAAGGAAAGGAACAATAAAGTATGTCACAAGCACAATATGCAGGTACTGGACGTCGTAAAAACGCTGTTGCACGCGTTCGCCTTGTTCCAGGAACTGGTAAAATCACTGTTAACAAAAAAGATGTTGAAGAGTACATCCCACACGCTGACCTTCGTCTTGTAATCAACCAACCATTCGCAGTTACTTCAACTGCAGGTTCATACGACGTTTTCGTTAACGTTGTAGGTGGTGGATACGCTGGTCAATCAGGGGCTATCCGTCACGGTATCGCTCGTGCCCTTCTTCAAGTAGACCCAGACTTCCGCGATTCATTGAAACGCGCAGGACTTCTTACACGTGACTCACGTAAAGTTGAACGTAAGAAACCAGGTCTTAAGAAAGCTCGTAAAGCATCACAATTTAGTAAACGTTAATTCGCAAGAATTACGATACTTACAGAGAACACCTTTCGGGGTGTTCTTTTTTATACTTTCTTACTAAATTGGTGCAATTGACACAGTTGTTGCGACTTTAGTCGCTTACAAATGTGGCTGCAACATGACGAAGTCAGTTGCCTCAAAACGTTAATCAATACGATACTATCAACGTTTACAGACATTCAAGAATTTTCTCT